>DASTYM010000359.1:0-17968 GCA_035764995.1 Cyclobacteriaceae bacterium
TGAGGTACGCGGCAAATATAGTTCCTCTCCGAGCCTCCATTTCATTTTTTCCGGCTAAACACCGCTGTACGATATGCTGATCTGTACACCAATACCAGATACCGACAATAGGAGAAGCAAACAGAATTCCAAGCCACGGAAATTCAGGATCGCTGAGCGGTCTGAACATGTTCAATTTCTCAGCAGGAACTGCGTCCATCAATGCACCCCAACCTCCTACTTTATCGAGACCTACAAACAATAAAACCGCAGAGCCAATCAATAATACAAAAGCCTGTATGGCTTCCGTATACATTACAGCATGAAGGCCCCCGAAGATGGTGTACACGCCTGTTACCACAACCAGAATAATAGCGCCCGTCCAGAAGTCTACTCCAAGAATCTGGTTGAACACCAATGCTCCTGCAAAAATTGTTACCGATGCTTTGGCGATAACATAACTCAACAACTGTATGATCGATAATAATCTTCTTGCCTTTGCATTAAATCTTCTTTCCAAAAATTCCGGCATCGTATATACCATGCTGCGCATATAAAAAGGCACAAACACCCAACCTAAAATCAAGACAATCCATGAGTGCAATTCATAATGTCCCAGAACCGTTCCGGATGCTCCGGCTGATCCGGCAAGACCAACAATATGTTCCGAACCAACGTTCGATGCAAGAATGGAGGAACCAATGACCCACCAACCCAGATTCCGGTTTGCTAAAAAATAATCGGTTGGTGCGTCTTTACTCTTTCGAATAGACCATATAGAAATGGCAGCAATGACTAAAAAATAAAGAGTGATTACAATCCAATCAAGTGTCTCGAATAATTCCATGTGTTATTATTTAACTGTAAAAAATGATTCTACCGATTTGGGTGCTCCCAACGCTTCACTTCTGTTTCCAGGAAGAGAACCTCCGATGGATACTTTAAATTTTCCCGGTTCAATTATTCTTTCTCCTTTTGCATTGACAAGCTCCATCATTTGAGGTGTAATTGTAAATTTAACAGCAGAGGAACTTCCGGGTTTTAATTTGATTCGTTGAATTCCATTAAGCGAGTAAAGTGGTGCATCGGTGCTGGCATCTACATCGGTAATGTATAATTGAACTACTTCTTCTGCCTCAACCTTTCCGGTGTTGGAAACAGTTGCCTCCACCTCCACCGATTGGTTTCTCTTTATCGTTGCTGCAGATAATTTGATATTTGAATAAGTGAACGTTGAATAACTTAATCCAAAGCCAAAAGGATACAATGGCTCTTCTTTCATATACCTGTAAGTTCGTCCCTTCATGGAATAATCTTCATAACGCGGAAGTTGATCAAGTGATTTTGGAAATGTAATAGGCAATCTTCCGGAAGGTGATGTCTTACCAAAAATTATATCGGCTACAGCATTGCCTCCCTCCTGGCCTGGATACCAGATCAATAATACAGCATCTGCCAATTCGTGAACTTCAGACAGGTTCATCGGACTGCCTCCGGTTACTATTGCAATAACAGGGTTATTGTGCCCGGCCTTTAATTTCTTCAGGAATTCAATCTGATGCTGTGGAATATTGTAGTCTAACCGATCACCAGCCGTTGGTGATGCGATGGATTCTCCTTCTTCGCCCTCCAGCAATCCACTTATACCCATTACAAAAAATGTTGCATTGCTATTCCTGGCATTACCTGTCGCCCAATCCTGTGGGTTGGTATTAGGCTTGTCGAGCATAATTCCTAACCTGTATTGAAGCTGGCTACCGGGCAAAATAGCTGATGCAATTCCTTCAACCACGGTTGTCATCTGAGGATTAACACCGTAATAATTACCTAAGAGAATATCCACATTCGCTGCACTGGGTCCGGCTATGAAATATTTATTCAGGTCATTACGTAACGGCAGCACGCCATTGTTTTTCAGTAACACAATTGATTTCTGTGCGGCTTCACGCGCAATAGACCGATGGCTTGCACTATTGATAACATCCGTAGAAATAGCGTTGTACGGATTCTTTTCTTTCGGATCAAACAATCCCAATTTAAACCTTGTGCGAAGCAAATCAGCCAAAGCATTATCAATTTCCTTCTCAGTAATTAGTTTTTTCTCTACAGCCTCAATCAATGCCCCATATTCATTCCCACAATTCAGGTTGACACCATGCTTTACAGCCAGCGCTGCAGCTTCAGCTTGCGTCTTCACAACATTGTGTCCGTTCTGATAAAAATCAACTACGGCCCAACAATCGCTCACTACGTGGCCTTTGAAGTTCCATTCTTTACGGAGAATATCATTGAGCAGATAGTTGTTCGCACAGCATGGCTCACCGTTCGTGCGGTTGTATGCACACATGACAGATTCTACTTTTGCATCAACCAGTGCTTTGAAAGCCGGCAGATACGTTTCGCGCAAATCTTTTGGTGAAGAAACCGCATTGAATTCGTGGCGAAGTTTTTCCGGGCCGCTATGAACGGCAAAATGCTTGGCGCATGCAGCGGTCTTCAGATAGTTTGGATTGTCACCTTGAAGACCACGAACAAACGAAACACCTAAACGAGACGTGAGATAAGGGTCTTCTCCGTACGTTTCCTGTCCACGACCCCAGCGTGGATCTCTGAAGATATTAATATTTGGTGTCCAAAAGGTTAGCCCCCCATATTGCTGATGATAACCTTTAGCAACGGCAGCGTTGTACATCGCTCGTGCCTCATCAGAGATTGCCGTTGACACTCTATATAATAGGTCTTCATCAAAGGTTGCACCCATTCCAATAGCCTGAGGAAAAACGGTGGCCACACCTCCCCGACCAACGCCATGAAGTGCTTCATTCCACCAGTTGTAAGCCGGAATTTTCAGTCGGTCAATTGCCGGGCTCGTATGCATCATTTGCGAAACCTTTTCTTCAAGCGTCAACCGTCCGATCAGGTCATGAATGCGCATTTCCATGGGTTGCTCCGGATCAAGGTATGGAACTGCTTGCTGTGCCTGCGCTTCGAAAAAGCATAAAAGGACAATCAGGAAAATGATACATTTTTGCAGCGCTCCGCTTACTACTCTTTTAGAGTTGAGTTTAGTCATATACTATTTCATTTTTTTATTCCTTACTCCATAATATAATATATATATTGAAATGACTCGCGGCCTACTCAAAAAACGGCATCCCTTGTGCAGCATATTTCTTCATACCTTCCATATTAATGTCAACACCAATACCTGGCTTGTCCTGCACCTTAATAAAACCTTTATCAACAAATTCACCACCTTCAAATGTTACGATCTCCTTCCACATAGGATCTTTGTGGTAATATATCTGCCACTCGAGGATCATGAAGTTGGGAACAGAGGCACAAACATGAGCTGCAGCCATGGCACCGAGGTAAGAAGCAACCATGTGCGGAGCAAAAGGCACATAATACAGGTTAGCCAGATTAGCAATTCGCTGACCTTCTCCTAATCCACCCGCTTTTTGTAAATCAGGCATGACTATATCCACCGCACCTTTTTCCAGTAGAGGCCTGAATCCGTAAGCCAGGTAATGATTTTCCCCTGCACATATTGGCGTGCTGGTGGACTTGGTAATTTCTGCGTATGCGTCAACATTTTCAGCAGGGATCGGCTCTTCCAGCCACATCAGGTTTAACGGCTCAAGAATTTTTGCTGCCTTGTGAGCTGTCGGTAAATCGTACCGGCCGTGCATGTCTGCACAGATATCAATGTTTGGTCCAACAGCCTTTCTCGCTGCCGCCATTTGATCGTACATGCGCTGTATTTCCGCCTGGCTTGCTGTCCAGTTATACCGGTCATATTTATTAGGATCATTCGCCTGATCCAGATCAAACTTTACTGCTGTGAAGCCCATGCTTACTGCTTCTTTTGCTGCAGTGGCAAAATCCTCAGGCTTCGGTAATTCGCTTTGATACAAGGCGGTGTCCATATACACACGCACCTTATCGCGAAATTTGCCGCCAAGCAGCTGATAAACCGGAACATTCAAAGCTTTTCCTGCCAAATCCCAAAGGGCAGTTTCAATGGCTGACAACACGGCTATGTACGTGCCAGCCTGAGCGCCTCCAAAGACGCCTCCTTTTCGAATTTGATCAAATAGCCTATGAACGTTCAATGGACTTTGGTCTCTCAGCGGGAACGCAAACCGCTTTGCCAAATGGTATGCACCTCCAACCGCGTCAACTCCTTCCCCACACCCATAGATGTCCTGGTTGGTAAGTATTTTCACAAACATTCTGCTGCCTCCACGAATAAAGCCAACCTTTATATCTGTTATCTTCAAGTCAGATGGAGCAGATAATTTTGGAGCATTGTCGACCGCGGTTGTTAATCCCTGACCAAAAGTGTTGGCTAAGCCAGAAAGACCAAGGGCACTGATCAGCGCGCTTTTGGTCATAAACGAACGTCTTGAAGTTAAATTTTTCATTGTTTTTGAGTTACAGTTTTTTTTACGACACTATTACCATGTTCTTGTTTTGAGCAGTTCCTCAACTCGTTGAGGAGATACCGGGAGTTTGGTTTTGTTATCTTTTAACCATTGTGAAAAGTCCTTTTCAATTTCATCTGTCCAGCGACTATCGATTTGACCTGCGGTATATTTTTTCTCACGTAAGCGCTGATGTCCAAACATGTCTCTGAGGCGAACAATTTCGGATGTTTCAACGACCTGTTTGGCAAGGTGAGGAGGAATGAACAAGACTCCCCCATCTCTTGCGAGTACAACATCTCCTGGCATTACAGTTGCACTTCCAATACGTGTAGGCGTATTAATACCAACCAATGTGGTATTCAACCGAACTGGTCCACCGCCACTGCCCAAACTTCCAAAATGATGAGAAGGATGATAGGATTTATAATAGGATGTAAACCCTTTAATCTCTTTCAGCCCATTGATATCACGTATTGGACCATCATATACGATGCCGTTTCCTGATCGCGCAAAAATTGAATTTCCCAGATTGTCACCAATGGTTGGGCCATCAATTAAAGCTCCATGCTGATCTACTACATACACATCTTTAGGTTGAAGCATATCTATTGGCCATGCATTGGGAGCAAGTACACGTCCATCTTTATTTCCCTTTTCCTGGATTACTTTATGTATATCAGGTCGTCCAGGGAAAAAAGTTGCCGTGAGGGCTCTGCCCACTAACACACCTTCAGGATGAATTTGCATCCAATCTCCTTCGTATTGATAATTGTAACCAGCTCCCCGGAGAGTCGCCCAAGCTTCTTCGAGCGTAACCAATTTCATTCTCTCTAATAAATCATCCGGAACTTTTGGTCGCCCATCTGAAAAACGTTCACCGGTCCATTCGGGCGTAAGGAATATCAGTTCATCTTTCGAAAGCTGCTGAGCAACAAGTTGATTGCTCATGACTATAGCCAATGTGAATAATAGTACTCTTGTCGACTTCATAGAAAATTAAGTTTTAGTTATGTTGATTTCTTTTGGAGGTCTTCTGTGCCAGTAAGAGGCCAGAATGCTTCCGGTTATATTCATGAGTGGACCGAACACGGCCGGTGCTAAACCAACTGTAGCAATCTTGCCCATTTCCTTTGCAAGGCCGGCTGCCAATCCAGCATTTTGCATACCTACTTCAAGCGCGACTGTCCGGGAATCACGCTCACTCATTTTAAATAGTCGTGCGAACCAGTAACCAAGAAAGTATCCGGTTAAATTATGAACGAGGACCAATACTGCCAGGATCAATCCAATCCCTAGCAAACTGTCTCTGCCGGATGCAGCAATGATGGTAATGATTAATCCGATTCCAATCATGGAAACCAGGGGCATAGCAAGGTCAAGCCATTTTGATTTACCATGAAGGAGTTTGTTGAATATCAATCCTGCTCCAATAGGAATGACGATCATTTTAAAAATATCCCACATCATTTTCATAATGTCGATCTCGACATAAGTTCCGCCCAGGAATTTCATCAGCATGGGTGTTAAGAATGGGGCGAGCAATGTGCTGACGGTGGTTAGCGTTATAGACAAAGCAAGATTGGCTTTGGCGAGGTAGCTCATCACGTTGGAAGCTAAACCACAGGGCGAACAACCAATCAGAATCATGCCTGCAGCAATTTCAGGGGGAAAATTGCTGATGCTGGCAAGTGTAAAGCCAACCAAAGGCATAATGATGAAATGGCCAACGGTCCCGATCGCAACACCCTTAGGCATTTTAATTACCCCAATAAAATCATTGACGCTCATGCTTGTACCCATGCCAAACATGATAATTTGAATGAGCGGTGTTATTAAAGCGGCTAGTTTAAATCCGTTGACTTCAACAAAATATTGGGGATAATAAAGTGCACAGGCTACACCGGTGAATATCATCAGTGAGTAGGTGAATCCCTTTAAACTTTCAAACCCCCGCGATGAAATTCCCAGAAATAATAAAAATAAAATAAGAGGTGGTCCTGCGCTTGAAAGGCCTGACGAAAAAATGATGAACAGAGAATAAATTAAAAGAGCTACTGAAACTGCCAGGGCAATTTTGAAGATGGTCAAAAACTTCATAAAGGGATTATAATTTAAAATCGTATCAATTACATCACAACATGTGCGTTGTTATAAAAAAGCGGCCGTGTAGTACACAGCCGCCCAACTCTATCTACCTTAAACACATTATTAATTATCCCAAAATACCCTCGACAATAAATTATCGCCACCAATGGCATCAACTGCAGATGAAAAGTTCGGATTTGCCGATCCTTCAACATCAGGAAAAGACATCCTCCTTGCAAATCCACCATTCAGGTTGTTATTGAAAAGATTAGGACTTAATGCCGGATACCCGCTCCTTCTGAAGTTAGCAAACGCTTCGGTTCCATTTCTCAGGTTAACAATCCAGTATTGAGTGTTAATCAACTCAAGTGCATCAGTTGCATTGAAAGCGACATCGGGGTGAGTAATATAGGCAGTGATCTCTGCATCAGTGATGGGAGTTGTACCGGGATAAAGAGCGTACACCTGCATGTCTGCAGTGATTCCATTTTCATAATACGTCTGAGCGCTACCGCTAACCCAACCTCTTTGAGCGGCTTCTGCCAGCAGCAAAGAAGTTTGTGCATAAGTAACCCAAAAATCAGGGGCATTTGGAGCTGCTACCGCATATACGTTCCACTGTGAATAGTTAAGTCCTCCATTTGGATTAGCGCCCCGGTATGGACTGCCGGGCGCAGTGATCTGTGCATCTGTTACTCCTATCGGAACACCATATTGATTAGCTAAATTCGTATCCGGATTAGGTTGATTCGCTATTGCACCCGGGTTAGTATATGTTGCGATCATATACTTCGCACGCGGATCACTGGTTGCTTTCAATTGATTTACAAAAGGCTCGGCAGCATAGTTAAAATGTGAGAAGTTTCGCAAGTTGTTGTTTTCAGCATGTACATACAGTGTTCCGTCATATTTAACGTAGGCATTATCACTATTGGATGTCATGACACCACCTGCAAACGCTTCTGCAACAATAGCTGCAGCTTTGGTAGCGTCAATTTTAGAATAACGCATGCCTAATCTCAACAGCAAAGAGTTACCCAATTTTTTCCACTTGGCTACCTGATCGGCTGCCGTTGTAGTTTTAGTTGACGCCTGAGCATTTGTTCCGTAAAAAAGGTCAGCAGAAACAAAGTCGCCACCGGTATTAAAGCTGGCGAGCGCTTCGGTGATCTCTTTATACAGGTCGTCATAGATAGCCGCGTCATCGTCATATACCGGAAAGAAGATTCCAGAGCTGACAGCTTTTCCAGCTTCGAAATAAGGAACATCTCCATATTCGTCTACCAGACCCATAAAGACCTGAGCTTTCCATATGCGCAGCATACTCCGCAGGTTAACGCGCGTTGTATTCGCGCCCAAGATTTGAAGTGCTTGCACCATATTTCTAACAGTGGCCGGATACGAGTCTGTCCACTTGGGATTGCAGATCAGGTCGATGTCAGCATTAAAATTAAAGCCAAGGTTAGCTCCCGTATTATAAGGGCAAACAAATTGCTGAACAATGGTGTGTTCTGCGGCCCAGGTTCCGAGGTGTGTACGTTGCGCTCCTGCTAAAAGCAGCGCAGGATCAACATTTGTTACTGCATATGGATTTGTATTTATTTCCACAAAATCGTTATCGCATCCACCTGAAAAAATCAGGATGAAGCCAATCACTATATAATGTTTTATTGTTTTCATAAATAATCAGAATTTAACATTTAAGGTGATGTTATAATTTCGAGTAGTAGGCAATGATGAATTCTCATATCCTGCTCTGAAGTCTCCGGACGATTGGATCGCTTCGGGGTCAAGCCCAGGAAGATCTTTATAAAGTATCGCTACGTTACGAACCGCTGCTGACAAGGACAGTCCCTTAATAAAGCTTAGAGTTGGAACATTACGCACCATGCTGGTGAAATTATATGCTAATGATATATTTCTAAGCTTGACAAAATCTGACTTGAATGTAAAAGGATCCCCTATTTGTAAATTTCTATAATCCGTATAGAAGCCTTGCAAATCAGTTACGACAGAGGTGTTGGGTAGCCCGGAACTTTCATAAACCGCAGGGAATGTTAAACCAGTTTCTCCTTCACGTCTGCCCTCTAACGACAGTTTAGAGTGCCCTTGTCTCGTCATATTTAAATGTGTAGAAGACAATACGGTACCTCCAAACTTATAGTCAATATGAACGCCAATACTCAGATTCTTATAGGTAATAGTGTTATTCCAACCACCCACATGTTTAGGGATCGAACTGCCCACCGGAAGAAATCCATTTGTTAATTCAGCTCCTGGTGTAGCGGTTGTTGTTGCGAGCAACCGACCCGCGTCATTAACTACAATTTGACCACTGGCATTTCTTCTGTAAGTTCTTGTATACAACTGATTCATCGCCAGCCCCTCTGTATACCTTAATTCTCCCAGAAACTCGTTGCCGTTTGCCGGAGCCGTGTTACCATTAAAATATATTAACAGAAGCGTTCCGGTATCATTGCCAACATCAAGGACTTCCGTTTTGAGATAGGCGTTATTCCACGAGGTGGTCCATTTTAAATTACCAGTCTTTAACGGTGTAACTTCGATCAGTGATTCCAATCCGCTATTCTTTAATGAAGCAATATTTTGCAACGAATTGGTGTATCCGGATGTATTGGAAATCGCAACACTTAATATTTGGTCAGTTGTTACTTTGTCAAATACCGCGAGGTCAACTAATACTTTGTTATTAAACATTCTCATTTCCAAACCTAATTCCTTTTCTGTCACCGTAAATGGTTGCAATAAAGGGTTAGGAGCGTTCGTACCATTAACTCCCGCTAACGTCTGACCACTAAATTGATTTGCATTGATTGCATAGGTAAGCACACCTGCATAGGGATCCACACCATTTACGCTTCCCACCTTGGCCCAGGAAGTTCTCAACTTACCATACGAGAGCCATTCTTGCTGTGTCAGTAATTCTGAGAATATAAAACTACCCGAAATGGATGGATAAAATTTGTCGTTGCTCTCAGGATTTAATACAGAGAACCAGTCATTTCTGCCCGTAAAGTTTAAGTACACCATTCCCTTATATCCAAGCTCGGCCCAACCATAGAGGGAATTGACACGGGTTTGATTATAGAGAAACCCCGCAATATTCTGGTTCCGCAAAGTACCGTTTGAAAGAGAGTAGAGATCCTGCACGGTAAAATTGCTGGAGTTTTGCTCATTTCTTTGGAACTCTGTTCTCCATGTATTTCCACCGAAACTTGCATCAACAGAAAACTCTCCAAACGTTTTGCTGCCTCCTACCAGGAAATCGGCATTTATATTCGTGCTTACATCCTGCCTTAAATTGTAATTTCCTCTGTAAGTGCCATCACCATTTTTAAGTGTTGTGGCTCCGGCAGCATTCACTAAATTCCACTCCATAAAACTATTAGCATTATCATAGTTAAATCTTCCTTGCGCATAGAGCCAGTCGGTGAACTGGTACCGTACTGTAGCGGTTCCAAGAAGCCGATTTCTTTCATCATTAAAATATTGATGCTTTTGCAACTGTACATAGGGGTTGTTAATTGTTCCTAGAAAGGAATTAGTCCGATACTCCGCTCCGGTCGCGGGATCAATAGCACTTTCCTCAAAGGCGCTAAGCGGGGTAGAGATGCTCATTCTCGTAAAAAAGTTCACCGCACCATAGCCCTGCGTACCAACTTGCGGTGGGTTAATATTCTCCTCGTTTGTGTAATTGAGGTTCAACTGCAATTTGATTTTTTGAGTGATGTCGTGATTGATCCCAACGTTGAGAATCCTTTTCTTATACTCATTGCCGGGGTGAATACCTTTGGCATCCGCATTTGAGAAGGAGGCACGGAAACTTCCATTGGTACCTCCACCGGATAATCCGATCGTATTGGTGAAGTTCGTTCCTGCCTGTAAGAAATCGATCAGGTTGTCTGGATTAGCAGAGTATGGCCGCAGAACACCATCGTAATTTACCGTGGGTACACCATCAAGCCTTTCACCAAAACCAAACTGACCATTATCCGATGCATTTCCCTGGGTTGCAGGTCTTACTCCATTTCTTCCCAACCCATATTCCGTTTGCTGGATTTCATCCAGGAAATTTATGGCCTCCATCGTGGTGAAGCTGGAGGTAAAATCAACACCAATACCCTGATTTTTTTGACCCGATTTAGTGTTAATAACGATCGCACCATTGGCCGCCCTGACTCCGTAAATTGCAGCGGCAGTAGCTCCTTTCAATACGGTCAGGCTTTCAATATCATCAGCATTAATATTCTGCAAGTTGTCACCTAAGTCTCGTTGGGCTACATCACCATTACCATTAGCTCCCCGGGCCCCCTGATCCATGGGCAGACCATTGATAACAATCAACGGTGAGTTACTTACGTTTGCTGCAGCGAATGCAGCCTGTCCACGTAAACGTATTTGCATACTGGCTCCAGCACCGGCAGCGGGAGGAGTAATATTCAAACCTGCTACTTTGCCTTCGAGAGACTCCATTATGTTGGTTGTTCTGTTTGTCACCAGTTCGTCTGTTTTAACTGATGTGGCAGAGTAGCCTAGTTTTTTAGAATCCTTTTTAATACCCAGAGCAGTTACCACTACTTCCTCCAGTTGCTCAACATCAGGGGTCATTGTTACATTGATCACGGACCGACTCCCCACAGCAATTTCCTGCGTAGCATAGCCTACAAAAGAAAATATGAGAATGCTGTTAGCATCCGGTACATCAATAGCGTACTTACCATCCGCGTCTGTGGTTATCCCTGTTGATGTTCCTTTTACTACGATATTGACACCTGGAAAAGGTGCACCCGCTTCATCCGTGACCTGGCCACTTATCCCGATAGCAATTCGTTCAAATGCTGGAACCGCATCTGCATTTGGATTTGTGATGGTTGTCAGTGTTGCCGCTGATCCGGAATCTCCAGCCATTGCAGCACCGTACATCAGCACAATCATACCATACAGTAGATAAAAATGCTTCATAATTTATAGGTTTTTGGTTTGTAACAAATTACGTTTTAAGTGTAAAAAAGACATTTAAATCGTTTGTTAAAGATTTCGAATGCAAACGTTATTTTCTTCCAATAAAAGCCACTGAAGAATTTTGAACAATGCATCGCAACGGCTCCTGAAAACCCCTTAAATTCCAACCCCTTCGCGAGAATAAGGGAATGTCATTTGCGCACTTAAAGCCTGGTTATTGCTCATTCTGGCAATTTGAAATGGCTTCAAACTCATCATATAATTTTGTACTGAGTCGTTCAAAGATCAAATAATACTTTTCGTAGATTTTATGATTTTGTTTCTGTGGTTTGTATGAATGAGTTAGTACAACAGAACGGGCTGCCTCGTCTAAACTTTTGTACAAACCCATATCTGTGGCGGTAAGTAAAAAAGCTCCCCTTGCAATGTTATCCGGATTCTCGCCAACATAAACAGGCTTATTAAAAATATCAGCAATCATTTGTGCGCAGAAAGGTAATGATGCAAAACTTCCGCTCGCTGTCAGGCTGGTGATATGACGGTGTTCCTGAAGCGTCTTACCAATGCTGTAGATTTCGTAAAGTATGCCTTCGATTGTCGCTCTTACAAAATGCTGTTTTCTGTGATTAATATTAATGCCAAAATAACTTCCACGGGCATTCGGGTTCCAAATTGGTGCGCGTTCACCCAACAGGTATGGCAGAAAAAGCAATCCGTCCGACCCAACTGAAACTTCCTTCGCCTCATGAATAAGGTTTACCATGGTATACTCTATATCAAATGGACTCTTGAAGTCGCCAAATTGTTTGGCAAACCATTCAAAGATCACCCCACCATTGTTAGTAGGTCCCCCAGATACATAATCTTTTTCTGTCAACAGGTAATTAAAAAAACGTTGCTTGTCATCTTTCAACACCTTCTTTCCAACCACGCGAACTGCACCACTATCCTCCACCGTAATGGTAGCCTTACCTTCCTCCCACACTCCCCCTCCGAGTGTTGCAAGGCATCCATCACTTGAGCCCGTAATGATCTTTACGTCTTCTGATAATCCCAATGAATTTTGGTATTCTCTCCGAAGTTTTCCGGGAGAATGAAATACAGGAACGAGGTCAGGTAATTTATTTGCAGTGATACCGGCATAGTCGATTGCCTTGGTCTCCCATGAAAGATTGTGAATATTCATCAAGCCCGTAGCCGATGCCAGACTATAATCAAGAACATATCCTTTTGTTAGCTGTTGAATAATGTAGCTCTTGATCGATAAAAATTTATATGTCTTTTTAAATCTTTCACGATCATGTTTGCTTAACCAGGTAATCTTAATGAGTGGAGACATGGGGTGTACTGGCGTGCCCGTTGTGTCGTAAACTTCCTTACCCAGTGACAAGTTTTTCAATTCAAAGGCTTCTTTTTTTCCACGATTATCTGCCCACGTGATGGCGTAGCCTAAGGGAACACCATGCTTGTCGACCGGTAGAACACTGTGCATGGATGCACTGAAACAAATAGAGGTTACTTTGTAATTCTTCGAGTGGACTTCTTCGTTCAGGAGATTTTTCATTACGTATAGCATCGTGATGAACATCTGATCGGAATCTTGCTCACTGTAATCTGGTTCAATGTGAAAGGTAGGATAGGAACCTTTCATGGAGCCGATAACCTTTCCACTTAAGTCAAATGCCATTACGCGTACAGCATTTGTACCTATTTCAACCGTAATGACACATTCCATTCTACCCATTTAGGATAATGATTGGTTGGAATAATTTCTTTTTCGGAACTCACCGGGCGTATGCCCCGTGAGCTTTTTGAATGTAGTGGAAAAATGTTGTGATGAGTAAAATCCTGTATCCAATGCGATGTCAGTAAAATTTACCATTGGTCGCTTCAACAGTTTAATAGCTTCCGATATCCTGATGTTGATGAGGTAGTGCAGCGGAGTAAAGCCAGTGTAACTTTTCACTCTTTCTGTGAAGGCAGTTGTGCCAAGCCCGACCATTGTAGCCATCTCATCAACTGTCCACTGACGAGCCAGATTCTGACGTAACGTTTGTTCAAGTTTCAGGAATGTCTGCGGGAAATCTCTGTGTGAATCTAATTGCCGAGTAGACTGCCTTGCTATGATAATGAGGAGTGAATCCAACATGTGATTTACCCGGGTAACATATCCTATTTCCTGACTTAAAATCTCTGATCGCATTTCCTGAAGTATACCTGCAACTTCTTTTGCTTTCAGCACGGGCAAATTGTTCAGCATCAGAATTTTTCCAATGGTCTGTTTTTCGCTTTCCGACAAACTACTCCATCTGCCCAAGCTCATCATGCCATCCCGCGAACTTTTCTCGACATTCAATTGAAGCCAAAAGAATGTGCCAATACCATGATATCCTTTTGATCCTCCAATTTCTTGTCCTGGCAATACAACCGCGCTATCCCCGGGATATAGTACGTAATGTTCACTATCAATTATCCATTCAAACTTTCCATCAATGATAAAATACAAGTTCAGATTATTGGACTTTTCCGGAACAAATGAATGAAGTTGAATATTGTTGTTCTTCTTAAGGCCAAACTCCTTAATGTGCGGAAACAACTCGAGGGTCATTGATAAACCTTGCGTTAGTGTAAACTGGTCCTGTTGCATTCTATTTATCGTTTGAATTCAGTATCATTTTCATACCTGCCTGCCGGTCCGAAGGACTCCTTTGGAGTAGGCAGGTCTTCAAATAGTTCCTTAATCTTTGAATAACAATGGTGTTAACGAATAGAGGTTGTTCCTCCAAACCGGCCAGGTATGTCCTCCAGGGTATTCACTATAAGTATATTTAATATTCATTTCATCAAATTTTGAAATCATAACTTTGCAATTGTTATAAGCTATGTCTTCTTTCCCTCCCATCGCAATCCAAAGAAGTTTCAGGTTCGTGTTGATGGCGGAAGCATTTTCCTTCATGAAAGCATATTGGGGATCAGACAAAGTTGTGTTGTTGGCAAACCAGCCTGAACTAAATACTCCGAGATAAGAAAACAACTGATTGTTCCTGATGCCTGTATGCAAAGTCTGCAACCCACCCATGGATAATCCGGCAAGTGCACGATCTTTCGAATGAGTACTTGCACGATAATTTTTTTCAACAAAAGGAATCACGACTTGCTTCAATTCATTTTCAAATTGCTGCAATGTGCGTTCACCAAAATTGGCAATGCCCCCACTCCCAACATTACCATCCATCATCACTACCAGCATGGGCTTTGCCTTTTGTTCAGCAATCAGGTTGTCGAGTATAAGATCTGTTTTACCTTGTGTTGACCATCCCCTCTCATCCTCACCACCGCCATGTAACAAATACAATACAGGATATTTGCCGCTAACGGAATCGTCATATCCGGGAGGTGTATAGATGTAAAATCTTCTCCACGCGTTAAATACAGTTGAAAAATAACGTCTCATTCTTATCTCCCCATGAGGTACATCTTTTAGCGAATAGAATGCTCCATTCTTTGATGGGATTTCGATGCCGGAAGCCATTCGTCCCATTCCATAAAAAGTTTCGCTGGCCGGATCCGCCAAGGCAACACCATCAATCAAAAGTGAGTAGTAGTGAAATCCTTCACTGATGGTATCCGTGATTACTGTCCAGAATCCTTCGGCATCTTTTGTGAGATCGTATTTCTTGCCGAGATCGACCTGGACTTTTTGCGCATCGGCTGCTTTTATTTTAAACAGTACGCGGTTATCTGGTAATAGCTGGGGATACCGTGCTGACCGGACATTCGAAGAAGCTGGCACTCCTAAGACAGTGAAAGATGGAAACACTGACTGGTCAACCGGTTTAAAAAGAAATTGCGAGAACATATAAAGATCATTTTTCCACACTTTGAAATCATGACCACCCGGCTCCACATAAAAAATATGCGGGACATTCTTTTCGTACAGGTATTCATGCGTACGCTTGCTGAATGAAATCAGACCATCGGCATCACCACAGGAAATCCATAGCAATTTTAATTTTGATTTCGCTTCAGCAGGATAAGGAACCAGCACTTCTGGCAGCTTCGTATTGGGAGCAGAAGAAAATCCTCCTACCCATGCAAACTTTTCCAGGTTACCTAAGCCAAAATTTAACGATTGTCCGCCACCCATGGACAGTCCGGCAATCGCTCTGTGCTCACGATCCTGATAAGTCGGATATTTCCTTTCAATAAAAGGAATCAGGTCATTCAATAAGTCTTTTTCAAAAACCGTAAATGCACGCACCTTTGCACTGTCGAAAATATTACCACCCGCTCGATCATCTTTCATGGCGCGACCATTGGGCAACACCACAATCATGGGTTCTAATTTTTTATCAGCATAAAGATTATCCAGGATTACCTGCGGTTGGCCGTGCTTCAACCATTCCTTCTCATCGCCACCTATGCCGTGCAGAAGATAAAGAACCGGGTATTTCTTTTTCTTTGAATATCCGGGAGGTGTATAAACTAATGTTTTGCGGTCTACACCAACTGTTTTGGAAGGATAAAAAACCGTGTCAATTTTTCCGTGAGCAATATTTGTCCTGACCGAATCAAAACCTGCAGGCGCCAGTTTGGATTCCTGAGCACTTACCACAAAAGAAATCAACAGCATGAAGGAAGTTACCGCGATACTCCTTTTGGAATTTTTATCTTGTTTGAAGCTCATAAAAATTGTTTTTGTACTTCTCAATTTATTCTTTCCATTATCAACTACTCAAAACTTAACCAGTCTACCTCTGCCCTGCCTTTATCCTTCCACACGATTACCACATCACGAATATTCGAAACAGGTTTCTTTACCGAAGCTTTAATAGTTGCCCAGGCTTCGCTTTTTGGAATTACAATCTCTGCCAGGATCGGACCGTTTGTTCCATTCGTGCGCAATTGCAATGTGCCGCCTGAAGACATTGCTCTCACGGAAACTGATTTATATTTTTTCTTTCCAAAATCAACACGATTGTATTGAAGCCAGGAATCAGGCGCATCAAAAATTGTTTTCCATCCGTTGAATGTGTTGAGGGTATCCAGGAATTTGACGGAAACACCTTTATCGCCTATTCGGCTATACCGGTCGATCTGAATATGCTTGCTTGCGTCTGTTATGCCAACACCGCGGAGGGTTGGAACTACTTTTTTAATCGTGCCGTCTGCAAGGAAGAAAAGACTATCTACCCTGATTGACCGGTTCTTGTCAAACTTGGGAGAATAGTCATTATGGTGATAAAAAAGATACCATTGATTCTTCAACTGAATCATCGAATGGTGATTGGTCCAGCAACCGGTAGGCGATTCATCCATGATCACTCCCGTTACTTTGAAAGGTCCCAGCGGATTATCTCCAATCGCATACTCCAGTCTTTCAATCTTGTTTTCTACATGCGGATAAGTCAGGTAATAAATGCCATTGCGTTCAATCATGTATGGCCCTTCTTTCAATCCCTTCTTTGGAAGGTCGCCTAATATTTTTGGCTCAGTGGCAAGCTCAAGCATGTTGTCACTGAGTTTCGCTCCAAAAATATTTCCCGCAGACCAAAACAGGTACGCCTGACCATCTTTGTCGATGAACACATTCGGGTCAATGCCGCGCACCTTCGCGATGGGTTTCGGCTGCGGAACATACGGGCCGGCTGGATGATCAGCTACGGCCACGCCAATCGTAAAGCCTTTTACAACTGTTGTATCTTGTGGGAAAGTGGGGAAGTAAAAATAATACTTGCCATTTTTATAAATACAATCCGGTGCCCACATGGCATAATTTTCCTTTCGGACCCAGGGTACTTCATTCTGTTTTACAATTACACCATGATCGGTCCAGTCAGTTAGATTATCTGAAGAAAAAACATGGTAGTCTTCCATGCAAAACCAACCGATACGACCTTTCCCTTCCGTGCAGGGAATATCATGTGATGGATATACATATACCCGGTCATTAAAAACTCTGGCAGAAGGATCGGCCGTGAACTGACCACTAACAAAAGGATTTTGAGCGAACGCAGTACCACTCGAAGCAAACAACAATATGCTAAACAGGAAATAATTCGTAAGCCTCAATATCAATTTCACAATCTTACTTTTTCCGAAAGTCATATTCTGATCATTTAATCAATGCTATAAAACCATCATTCTCCTTTAACTCAATATTTAATTCTCCTGTAGAGGACAGTTTCACGGACGTTTCAGTAAATGATGGCTCGTCACCACTGTTGCTTCCGTTCGTTATTAGCCGTGCTGTTTTGTTTTTAAGAAAAGACAAGTCGAGCGAGAGTGACTTCGCTGCATTTTCCCCGTTAATCCCTGCCACGTACCAGGCCTCACCCGATTTTCGGGCAACCACATATAATTTACCGGGATAACCGTCAATAAATTTCACATCTTCCCAGGAGTTGGGCAGCTCTCTTAAAAAAATCCTGATGTTCTCTGGCACGTGTGCCATCCCTTCCGGGCTTTCTGCATAATGTTGAATGCCCGAT
>DASTYM010000360.1:0-2762 GCA_035764995.1 Cyclobacteriaceae bacterium
ATCAGCATTGTTCGAAATGAGAGTAACAAGCCCCGCAAGGTGAAAGAAGTAATTGAGTTCGTGAAGAAATCGGGCGGGATCGAGTATGCTAAACAGACAATGAATAAATTCCACCAGGAGGCAATAGAATTACTGAGCTCACTTCCAACCTCAACCTACAAAGGCTCCTTAAAGCAACTCGTTCAGTTTACTATTGAGCGAAACGTATAAAAACAAAAAAAACCCTGACGATTTCTGTCAGGGTTTTTCAACCATATAAACCTAAACCTGTACTGAAATATTTTCTTAAAGGATTACCCGGCTTCTGCCGGCCTCCAGTACTGCATAATCTTTTAATGACTGATAGCTTGCCGGATCCAGTTTTTCAATGGCTGTTCCTGCCTCAATAGGTGAAAAATTACCTTCCGATTCCCACCATTTTTTAGCATTGGCCCGTGCATTGGCTTTATCCACTTCAAACAGGTTAATGCAGGAATCAGATATCATCCATGCTTTATCAACCGAGCTGTGCTTTTCAAAAATCAAGCTGCGCATTTGCGTGCCGCTCTCCTGGTTCTTAAAGTGAGAAACAGTGTATGACATGGTTTCCGGTTCGGTCATTACCATGTCCCAATATTTCTTCGATGCAACCACCTGAGAAGTAGTGAGCATATATCCAAACCCTTCTTCTATCGATTCTTTTGTAATCGGACAGCGGGCCTTTAGTTCTTTCTTCTTTTTTCCGAGAATCTTATCAATGAATGTCATGGCTGTGCTGCTTTATTTCCTTAGATACTCCAATACGGGTGAATAGTTGCATCTAAGACTCAAAAAAATCGGAAAATGTTACAAAAAATTCCCTAAGGCGTGTTTTTCCTTGCTAAATCAGCCCTTGCTTTCTGAACTTTCTCATAATTGGTAAGGAAATCGACCAGTTTGGCAGCTTGTATCTTTTTGCCGATGATTTTCTTCTTATCATCAAGAACGTACAGTGTCGGGGTAGTATTGGCATCATATGAGTCATGATATGAACCCAGATACGTGCGTGGTCCGTTCACTGTTATCCATGTCATTTTCATATCTTTTATGTAGTTGCGCATTTTTACCATGGATGTATCAGAATTGACAGCATATACCTCCACATTAAATTTGGCTTTGTTTTTTGCATAAAAGTCTACTAACACGGGAGTCTCCTTTTTGCAGCTTCCACAGTCTGGGTCATAAAAATATAGGATCGTGTACTTGGTTTTGATATCGTACATCGACCGCGGCTGAAAGTTGGAGTCCTGCATGATCATATTAGGAGCAACTCGTCCAACCATGCTTTTGCGAATGTTATCTGCATGATCCTTTAAGTTCTTCTTATACTTTTCGTTGGCCCAAAAATCCATTTCGCCTTTAGCATAGTATTCATCGTAAAGTCTGACAAACACTTCGTCCAGACCCATGTATTCGGGCGTTGTGTATTTATTCGTGAGAATAAACACCATGTATTTATAAGTCTCCTGATTTTTCTTTGCCTTGCCTACCAGGAAGTGGATAGCTTTCATGACAGAGTCGGGCTGCGGAACAAAAAGTTTATCGAGGTATTCTGCTACCTTTTTGCTGTAGAGGGGTTCCTGCAAACGAATGAGAGCGTCATCACTTAAATCAAAATTATCAAAGAAGTGGGCACGGTAATAGCGCAGTTGAAAAGTAGAGTCAATTGAACCGTCTGCTTTTTTTGGCGGATCAGGTATGTGAATTTGTTTTGAAGTTTTGAGCAGTCGTGCCGTCACCGTAGTTGGATTCTTTTCAATAATAGCATCCTGGTATGCCATTGCCTTTTCACCTATTTTTCGATAACCTTCACGGGCATCTTTTTTGTTTTCATCTTTTAAGGTGCTGTCCTGCAAAATTTTCACAAATGGTTCAGCTTCTTTTCTCAGGTTTCCGTTGTGAACCAGATTCTCGAAAAACAATTTATTGTCAAGATCATTCTTCACAACCATATTTCTGATGTAATCGGTGGTGTTGGTCTCTAACAAAAAGTGTTGATTGTTTCCAACAACAAAATCAAAAATCCGCGACTTATCCAGAACCAGGAAATACACACCTTGAGGCAGAGGTTGCTTACCATCGAATACAAACTCACCTTTGCCATTTACCCTGGCTGTGTCACGCACATAAGAACTTTCAGCATAGTTGTAGCCCAGATAGGCCGTTGTATCCTTTAAACCCGTTACCTTAAATTGAATGGCATAGGCCGGCTTCGACTGACCGGCAACGGTAAGGGTGGCAAAAAAGCTGAGTGCAAAAAATAATTTCTTCATAGTCGGGATATTGAACGCAAATTTCTAAAAAACATTATGGTTTACAACGGCAATTAATAAGCCAGGTTGGGTGAAAGTGACCCCATCTATGTAGAAGAGGTCTGTAAATCATAAATTTCTTTAGTTTTGTGCCTCCCCGCATGAGGCGGGATTCTTAAGCAGCGCATGTCGATTCTTGTTCAAAATCTAACGAAGATATACGGTAGCCAAAAGGCCGTAAAGAATATCTCGTTTGAAGTGGGCAAGGGCGAAATTGTCGGATTCCTGGGCCCAAACGGTGCCGGTAAGTCCACTACTATGAAGATTGCCACCAGTTATCTACCACCTACTGAAGGTCAGGTCACGATTGGCGGATACGATGTGGTTAGTCATTCACTCGATGTGAAGCGTATTACAGGGTACTTACCCGAGCATAATCCACTTTACCTGGATATGTACGTTCATGAGTACCTGAGGTTTATCGGTAAACTG
>DASTYM010000361.1:0-19563 GCA_035764995.1 Cyclobacteriaceae bacterium
TTAAGAGTAAATACTTTATGCTATCTTCTCAAGTGTAATTAAGAACGAATGGACCACCTATCGAAAGACTGGCTAACCCAGGGCCTCATTGATTTTGAGTATAAGAAGTATGTGTTACTGGCCTATTTGAAGACGGTCAAAACTTCCTTTGACAGGGTAGAACTTTACCCGTTTATGGCCGACCTGGTTTTTCATTACAGGAATTTATTGTCAGTTAAGGAAAACAAAGCTTTGATTCGTGAGTCGTTTCCAAAAGAGATTTCTGTTGAAGAATTTAAGAAATTAGAAATCTCGTATCGACAACTGGTGGAAGACGATGCTGTAATGGAAGAGCTTGAATCCATTATCGACTTTTCAATCCCAAAAATTAAAGACTCCTTGCAGGAAGGTTCGGTTATTTATGAATTGGTAGAAGCTCACTGCGAGATTTCTCCGATCGGTGTAACTCCTTTGTATGCACAGGAAGGATATCTGTTTGTTACGCAACCCCCGGAAAACGAAACAAATGTATATCGTTATCAGATGAGTATCTTTGAGCAGAGTCACGAGCAGTTGAGAAGTTTGAATACTTCTTTCGTTGATCGGGTTCCTAAGAATACTGCTAATACCTATGAGAGGATCAAATTGGATCTTGTCAAGAAATTCAGAGACATGCCTAACCCTGCTACCTATCTGATTCTCTCCAAAATGAAGTTTCCGTTTGCAGAAACGTTGATGCCGGTGGCGAAACGGTTGTTTGTGAAACACATTTCGAAAGCTGCTTAGTAATATATCTTGAAGAGCTTGTACAAGGCGATTATTCCGATCATAATTCCCCAATACTCCATTCGAATGAAAAATGCATCACTCACGATGCGCTCATTTGTATCGGAATCTATTATCGTTCTTTTTGTGTTTACGTACCATCCACCAATCGAGAGTATTAATGCGTCTATGACCCATCCCCACCACATCGAAGATTCTTCGTTCGATACAAAACTTGAGACTATCGAAATAAGGAGTGTGAGAATAAATACTAAGATTCCAAACCCGCGATAAATGAAAGGGATGATAATCATTAATTGTGAATTAATCCTTTGCGACTTTGCGTCTTAGCGTGAGATTTTTATCGCGCAAAGTCGTTAAGAACGCAAAGCTTATATTTTCTCCATCAAAGCTTTAATCTTCTTCTGCAATCCTTCCGAAGCCACCACATTCGGCAACCTCACGGCACTTGAACAAACGCCCAATTCACTCAGCACGAACTTCACACCAGTCGGGTTTCCTTCTTCGTACATTGGGCCGTTGATTTCTAATAGCTTGAATTGTTCTTGAGAAGCTTTGTCGAAGTTGCCGGCAAAAGCAAAGTCTTTCATCTTTTTGAAGACTACCGGGAATGCATTTGCTAAAACTGAGATCACACCTTTCGCTCCAATGCTGTACAGGGGAACAGTCAGCATATCATCTCCGGAGATTAGCAGAAAATCCTTTGGCATGTACTTTGAAATTTTCATACACTGCTCCAGGTTTCCAGAAGCTTCTTTAATGCCGATGATATTTTTGTGTTTTGTCAGGCGTAAGGTTGTATCTGCTGTGAGGTTTGAGCCTGTTCTTCCTGGAACATTGTACAAGATCACAGGAACAGGGGAGGCATCTGCAACAGCAACGAAATGCTGGTAAATACCTTCTTGTGAAGGCTTGTTATAGTATGGACTTACGGATAAGATTGCATCTATGCCTTTGAAGTTGGTAGATTTAATTGTATCCAACACGTTCTGTGTATTGTTTCCGCCAATGCCATAAACAATAGGAAGACTCTTTGTGTTATTCTCTTTTACGAATTCAATTACTTTTTTCTTCTCATCACTTGATACAGTTACAGATTCACCAGTAGTGCCCATCACTACATAATAGTCAACCCCCCTGGCTGTGTGATTCAAAAGCTTTTTGAGGGACTTAAAATCAATAGCTCCTGTTGTATCAAAAGGTGTAACTAAGGCGACACCAGTGCCATAGAATTTTTTCATTTTATTTTAATTGGGCCGTGTATTTGTAAATGCCATCAATGAGACTCTTTGTGTCGCCATTGCTGTCAATCATTAATTCAAAGAATGGTTTGTCCTCATAATGAAACCTTCCAACCCTGCATTTTGACTTGCTTCTGGCAAGTAAATACAAAAGCATCGGGTTAGGTTCCTTATCGATGCAAAACAGGTAATCGAAAGCAGTATCTGAGAACTTTAAAGTTTTTTCTGATTCAATTTTTCCCCAGAAGGATATGTCGTTCAACGTAAAAAAGTCGAACATGAACTCATAATTGTCCTTTTTTTGAGGAAGATATTCGAGGACCTGCACTTTTTTGCCGTCACGTTCAAGTTTGTGTATCAACTCTTTAATGTCATCGTGTTTCCGCTTGTCTTCCACACTAAATAATATACCAACAGTAGAAGCCTTTTGATAAGGCGTACTGGTTCGTGCAGTTTTATTTTTCTTCAGTTGGTTGCCCGTCCTGATTTTCAAGAAATTAATTTTCATAAAGCGCAATAATCTATAGACTCTTTCCTTGTAAAAGCTGTTCAAACTCCTTCTCCGAGATAATTCGCACCCCTAGTTTTTCTGCCTTTTCCCGTTTTGCTGGCCCCATATTATCACCTGCAAGCAAATAATCCAACTTTCCGGATATCGATGACAACACCTTCCCGCCATTCTTAATAATCACTTCTTTGAGTTCATCTCGCTCGTAGCCCTCAAACACGCCTGAGATCACAAAGGATTTGTCGTTCAAGTTATCACTTTCTTTGGCTACTTCGATTTCCACCACCTGAAAATTGAGACCGGCAGCTTCCAACCGCTCGATTTCTTTCCTGTTCGCCTTGCTCTTGAAGAATTCAACGACACTCTCCGCAATTTTTTCCCCCACTTCGGGTGCTTCCAATAATTGCTCGTAGGAGGCATTCATGATTGCCCGAATATTCTTGAAATGACGTGCTAACTTTTCTGCAACTGTCTTTCCTACGTACCGAATACCAATCGCGAACAAAACACTTTCAAACGGAACAGCCTTCGATTGCTCGATGCCATCCATCATATTCTGTGCGGACTTATCTTTCACCTTATCAAGTCGGAGAAAGTCTGCCTTTTTCAAATAGTATAAATCAGCGGGAGTCTTAACCAATCCCAATTCAAAGAGCTGCCGGATGGTCTGTTCGCCCAGTGAATCAATATCCATCGCTTTGCGCTGAAGGAAGTGTTCAATCCTTCCTTTGATCTGTGGAGGGCAACCATTAATATTGGGACAATAATGTGCAGCCTCACCCTCGATGCGGGTTAATTTACTTCTGCACTCAGGGCACTCTTCAATGTATTTAACTGGTTTATTTTTTGGAGATCGTTTCTCAAGATCAACACCTGTTACTTTTGGAATTATTTCTCCACCTTTTTCAACAAATACAAAATCACCAATGCGTAAATCCAGCCGTGCAATTTCATTTGCGTTATGTAAGGATGCACGCTTTACGGTTGTTCCGGCAAGAAATACCGGCTCCAGTTCTGCCACTGGAGTAACAGCACCTGTCCGGCCCACCTGGTATGTGATTCCATTCAGTTTTGTACTGATGCTTTGTGCTTTGTATTTGTAGGCAATGGCCCACCGCGGACTTTTTGCCGTGAAGCCCAAATCTTGTTGCTGTTGGAGACTATTTACTTTAATTACAACTCCATCTGTTTCGAGAGGCAGTTCATTTCGTTTCGTTTCCCACGAATGGATGTATTGTAAGACATCTTTAATTGTCTTGCATTTCTTGTAGGTTGGTGACACATTGAATCTCCAGGTCTCCAGGTTCTTGATACCTTCTTCATGCGTTTTCGTGCCGGTGTTTTCTCCCAGTAAAGAATATACATAGCAGTCGAGTTTTCTTTTCGCAACAATCGAAGAGTCTTGCATTTTTAGTGTACCCGATGCGGTGTTCCGGGCATTTGCATATCGTTCTTCGCCAATATCTTCCTGTTCTTTGTTCAGTTGTTCAAAAGCCTGCTTCGGCAAGAAAACTTCTCCACGAACTTCAAAAGAGGGTGGGATTTTTCCTTGTTTAATAAGGAGCGGAATATTTCGGATAGTCTTCACGTTGACCGTTACATCATCGCCACGAACGCCATCGCCACGAGTAACGCCCTTTGTTAAGGCCCCGTTTTCATAGGTCAAGCTGATAGAAACGCCATCAAATTTCAGTTCGCAGAAATATTCGTAAGGATCACCATCCAAACCTTTTGCAACACGTGCATCAAAATCGATAAGCTCTTCTTCTGAGTACGTGTTACCCAACGAAAGCATTGGGTATTTATGAAAAACTGTCGCAAAGCTTTTGGTAATTGTACCACCAACACGCTGGGTGGGAGAGTCGGGCGATTTGAGTGCTGGAAATTCTTCTTCCAGTTTAACGAGTGTTGCAAGGAGCTGATCGAACTCCTGGTCACTTATTTCCGTCCGACTCTGCTGATAGTACAGCTCGTTATGGTGATTGATTTTTTTAGTTAAGTCAGCAATCTCTTTTTTAGCCTGATCAGCAGTCATGCGATAGTAGTGGTTTTAAGCTACTAAAGTAATGCACAACATCTTATAAACCAGCTGCGGCTTTAAAAAGTAGGGCTGGATTTTTTAAAATTGATATAGTAGGTAACACCTGCCGATACAAAGCCGCTCTCGGGCGGAAGAAGGGTTTCACTGGGCAACGCTTTGGGGATACTGTATACATAACTTACCGATACACTGAAGCTTTTATACTGGACACTGAGCGGAAAGGAAAACGAGTAGTTCATCAGCCCAAATTCTGTATAGGTTTCTGTTTTGTACCAGGGCAAACCTTGCTGGAGCCGCATCCGCGCAGCTATCCATTCGGCAGGAGTGGAGGGGATGATGATATTCGTGAAGGTCTCGTCTCCAAACAACATATAAAATGCCGGTTGAAATGACACGCGGTCAATTCCCCAAAGTTTTTTCTTCCGGATATTTATAG
Source organism: Cyclobacteriaceae bacterium (assembly GCA_035764995.1). GTDB lineage: Bacteria > Bacteroidota > Bacteroidia > Cytophagales > Cyclobacteriaceae > UBA2336. The sequence continues at coordinate 4,992 of DASTYM010000361.1, forward strand.
TGGCTGAGGGCATCAACCGATTTGCGTTGCTTTCGCCAAAGTAAAAAGTATAGTCGCACTGAAACGTGAAGGGTTTCAAGTCAAGGATTGGTGATACCGTAAAGCCATTTGTGTAGGGGATGGTGACATCATCCAGATTATAGAAGTAATGATCGTAGTAAGTAGCAAATGAAAAATGTTTTGAAAAGAAGTGCATGTATCCTGCCGATACAATGGTGAGGTAGTATTTTGGATCGAAGTCCTCGCTCCAAAACCCTGACAGATCAGCATAAAGACCTGACTTATGATAATAGGAAATTCCAGGCGAGAGCCCGAACTGATCGATGCCTAATGTTCGGCCAGCGTAGAATACATTGCTGTTATAACCCAACCTCACCGCTAATTGTGAACGCGGTGCATTCTCTTCAAGCGTTAACAGGCTATCAATTAAATTGAAGATGTCGAGAGAATCACTAAAGGTAAGTATAGAATCACTGGGAAGTTTTAGTAACGTAGTATCAGTCTCCTGTGCATGAAGATGACAGAAGGAGACTGTCCAAATGGTTAGACAAATCCATTGCTTACCCATTTAAAAAGGATCAATTGTTCCGTTGACGAAGACGCTGATCGGTTTTATCCAGTTGGTTCTGTCGTTGCTGCTGCATCATTTGTCTTTTCTGAATTTGATCGATCAGGATTTTGCGGAAATCATTTTCTGCCTTTCTCAGGGCCATCACTTTTTGAGCAGGCACCACGTTTAATAATTTCCCGGAATATTCTTTCTCAAGGTCAAGCTCATTCTGTTTTAATTTTAACCCCATGTCAAGAGCTTCTTTTTCATTTTGCTCTACTGTCTTGTTGGGGTCAGGATTTTTGCGATTGTCCCGATATTGTTTCCGGAGCTCTTCGCGCTTCAATGAAAATTCACGGTACACAGGCCAGAATTTTTCTGCTTCAGCAGGCGTGAGGCCCAGTCGTTCAGTAATAAAAGCAATTCGGGCAGCTTTAATTTTTTCCTGAGCTTTAGGATTAATGTTCGCAGCTGGCTCGTCATCTTGCGCAAATGCTGCTGCTGTAATAAAAAAGCCTACGAGTATTATCAATAATTTTTTCATAGCACACTACAGGTTATCCAAATCGAGTTCATCCAAATTTTCAAGCTCATTGAAGTTGAAGTACACTTCCGATTCAATCGCTTCAACGCTCTCTGTATCTAAAGTCATTTCTTCCAATAATTCTTCTGTGGTGATCTCACTGTTTTCCAGGTAAGCCACCAGTTCTTCTGTGCTCACGGAAGCCAGTATGGTGTCAACATCCTGGGTGTTCTTTGGAATGAAGTAAATCACCACCACGATGGCGAGGGCAATCACTGGCAAGGCATACTGAAGAGCATGCCGGAAGTACGATTTTGCCTCTTGTACCTCAGATTTGTCCACAATCCTCGCCTGAATGATCCCCGGGAGCTTGTCAAAATAGCCCTCAGGGACCTTGAAAGGGTGTTTTTTTGGTATGTCTTCTAGTTTTTTCATGTTCGCCTGCTTTGACAGTTTAAGTTCACAAAAGTTTAATCAGGAGGTAAGAAATTCCTCTATTTTCTTCACCGCGTGGTGATAACTGGCCTTTAATGCGCCAACACTGGTTGTCGTGATTTCTGCCATTTCCTCATAAGAAAGGTCTTCGAAATATTTCATGTTAAATACCAATCGTTGTTTATCGGGTAACTTTAATAATGCCTTTTGGAGTTTCATTTGAATTTCATCTCCACTGATTTGTGAGGAAGTATCTAATTTCGCGGTGAGTTCTCCTTCTACATCTCCAATAGGAAGAAAGAATCTTCTTTTCTTCTTTGTCAGGAAACTCAAACACTCATTCGTGGCGATGCGGTAAATCCACGTGAATAGTTGTGAATCTTCCCGAAACGTATCGATGTACCGGTGAATTTTGATGAAGATTTCCTGTGTCAAATCATCCGCATCATCATGATCGATTACCATTTTGCGTACGTGCCAATACACACGCTGCTGGTAGCCACGCACAAGCATATTGAAACCGTAGTTCCGTGTTTCAGGATTTCGGATTTTAGCTAAGAGCTCTTTGTCTTCCAAGCAGACCGGGTTGAAAATTATTGTTTAGACTTGAAAAGAAGTTAAAGGTTTAATAGTAAAGTCCATAGTCAATAGTCCTTAGTCCTTAGTCCATAGCCCTAAGCAATGAGTATTGATTTAATACATGGTTAAGATACTAACTACTAAGGACTAAATACTAAGTACTAAGTACTAACCCTATATTCCTGAAGTGTATCCGCTAGTAACTCATACTGTTCCTTCGAATGAGCCGGGAAATTGGCAAATCGAAGTTGATGGGTTTTTGCGCCCCCATAGCCATCACCCGGTTGCATTGCTTTTTGAAGAAGGTGTTTGGTTACTTTTTCGGTTTGATCACCGCACTCAGCCACTACTACGGTCTTTGATCTCCAGCGTTCGTCTTTTATGAATGGTTTAAGTGCGGGGTGTGTACTCAATGTTTGATATAGAATGGCTGCTTTATATTCTGTTTCCTTGCGGATGATTTGAATGCCTCTGCGAAGCATGTCCTGAACAATTTTAGAAAGCAGATAAATCCCCAACACATTCGGAGTTTCCGGTGTTTGATTTTTCTTGGCCATCGAAATCAGGCTTGGCAGGCTGTGATATGACCCGATGGATAAACCTTTTGAGAGAAGCGTTTCTGCTTTCGCAATACAACGTTCATTCACCATCCAAATTCCCAGTCCGGCTGGCAAGCCAAAACCTTTTTGAACCGAAAAGAAAACTGAATCAATTTTTGAATAATCGAAAGCAGGATAGGGGAGCGATGATACTGCATCGACAGCGATGAGCGCGGTTGGATTTTTATCCCGGAATGAGTTAATAACCTCTACTGGCATCGAAACACCGGTACTGGTTTCATTTTGAGTAAGGGCAATCAGTTCTGTTGACGGGATATCGATTTCTTCAAATCCTTCTCCTTGGTTAACTCCTGTCTTCGAAGCTTTTTTATTGAGTTGTGTCGCTGTTTCAAAAAACTTTTTCGAAAATGCTCCATTGACCAGGTGATGGGAATTTTCTTCTACAAGATTCTGAATAATTCGTTCCCAAATTTCGGTAGCTGAAGCACAAAATACCAGTTGATAGTTTGTTGGAACATTCAATAGTTCTCGTAAACCGTCAGTTGCATCTTTTGAAATGCTTTCAAATTCTTTGGTTCGATGTGAGAGTGATGGAATGCCATCTCGGAAAGCTTTTTTAATATGGTCTTCAACAGTGAAATAAAGTTGAGAAGGGCCAGGCGTGAAATTTATTTTAGGAACCATGAAGTGAAATATTCGATTCGCTGATTACTAAAAAATTACTGCTTAATCAATATATCCGCTTTTATATGTTTTACGTTCCTTTGTTTAGAAATCCACTCGGGTCTGGGACACGTTTGCTGAACCTAACAATAAAACAATACCGAGTGTAGTTTTCAACCAAAATCAGGCCTCATGCTGACGGTATCGTCAGTACCTCGCCCAAAAAGCAGGCTAACGGTGGAAGGTTGCGGTTGACGACAGCTCAAAACTTGTCTTTAAGGGGTTCAGAAACACCTCTCCAGATTCGATGGATTTTATTCAATAGGTTTATTCTGGACTTTGATTTCCACGCGCCTGTTTAGTGAGTGATCTTCTTCTGAACATATCACGCCATCGCTACAACGATTCAAGATAAGCTCTTCGCCAAAAGCGTGTGCCTCAATGCGGTTACGGGAAACTCCCTTGCCAATGAAATATTGAACCACCGTCTCAGCCCGTCTTGCAGAAAGCTTTTTGTTGTACTCTCTTGTTCCACGTGAGTCAGCATGCGCACCAATATTAAGCGTTGTGCCAGGATACTTTTTGAGCGTTCTCATCACACGATCAAGGCTTGGGTATGCTTCTGGTCTGATGTTGGATTTGTTCAAATCGAAAAGCGGTTCGGATTTTTCAATATAAACTTCTTCGAGAACGATGTCGTTCAGTAGATCACCGTCATATAGGTCGTGTGTATTTAAATCAAAGCCATTGGCGATGTAGCCTTCTTTTGTTGATTCTATCCGATAATTATTATTCGGAAGAACCAGGAATGCGTAAGCTCCATCTTCAGAGACAACAACGGTGTCCGTCTGATTCGTTGTCAGGTTCCTTCGTAACACAACCGCTCCCGGCAAAAGACCTTGGGTTTCATTACTGAAGATCCGCCCTTTTGCAAAGAGCGAGTGCTTCCACATCGGAATGAGCAGACTGTCAATGCTAAAACTTAGGCCCTGTGTAGAAAATCCAATGTCCTCGAGAATATCATATCCTTGCTTTTCGGCAGTAATGGAAATATCTTTTTCAAAGGGGAGACCAATTTTGAAGTTACCGTTAAGATCGCTTCGTGCTGAGTCAAGCAAATTACCTTCCTCATCCTTGATGAGGATTTTGGTATGCGGAACAATAACGGTCGGGTTATTACGATCGCGTGTTATACCCTGGAGCGAGAATTTCTTGGCGATGAACCGGTAGATATCCTCGTTGCCTTCGCCACCCGGGCGGTTTGACGCAAAGAATCCGAGGCGGCCGGTTGAATCAACGGTTAAGGAGAAATCATCGTGTGATGAGTTCAAGGGATAGCCACAATTCATTGCAGGTCTGAACTCTCCGTTTCTTCTGTGGCTCAAATAAATATCCAATCCTCCAAGTCCACCGCGACCATTAGATGCAAAAAATAACAAGTTGTCATTTTCTAAAAATGGATACAACTCATCACCTGGCGTGTTGATAGCAGATCCCAGGTTCACGGGTTCCGTCCATTCTCCTCTTTCAAATGTTGACACATAAATATCAGATCCGCCTAAGCCTGTTGGATTGGTAGAGGCGAAATACATCGTGTTACCATCTTTGCTAAACGTTGCATGCCCAACAGAAATTCCATCATTGTTAAATTTGAAGGGTTTAATATTTCTCAACCCAAAAACGCCTACATCTGCGAGATAGAGTCTCACATTCACATTTCCGGTTGCATCCGCAAGGCCTTTGCGGTTCTTAGCATTTGAGCGCGTGAATGCAGCCTTCCTGTAGTTGTCGTAAAAAACAATCGGGCCATCGTGGAAGGTTGTTTTAAGATCATCTCTTTTGAAAAAAGAAACATGCCCAAAATTGGCAGCCACATCATATTCGGACTCGTACAGGTTCGTCATCGATTCCTCCTCGGTAGAAGAGGCGAGTGACCTGTACTTAATAAACTGATCGGCATCACGGGTGGATGCAAACACTACCTTGTTATGTTTGAAATAGGTTGCACCAAATTCACTATAAGGAGAATTTAAAGCCGGAACATTACCAATAGTATAAATTAGAGAATCGGCCATGTAGAAGGAGAGATTCTCGATGAATTTAATTTGCTCTTCGAGGTAGGGTCCGGGAAATTTCGTTTTATCGAGTTCCTTGAAGATATGAAGCGCCTCTTTATATTTTTTATTCATACAGAGTACGCGTGCGTACTTGAATTTGATTTTCGGGTCAACATCTGGTGCTTTAGCAAGTGATTGAAGCCAAAATTCAGCAGAAGCGGGATCATTTAATTCCAGAAAGCATTCTGCGATTTGTGTCTTTGTGTATTCACTACCTCCATCTTTTTCCGCAACACGCAAGTAAACCTCAAGCGCATTGCGATAGGCCTTCATGCTATACAGCTCGTCAGCTTTGTTTGTACTGCCCATGAAGAAGGTACTGATGTTTGTACTCTGGCTGAACACCGGAACGGTCAGTACAACAAGAAAAATATAGAGTATGAGCTTTTTCAAGTTTAAAAGTAACGTGGAGACACAACGTTTTTCTTATTATACTTAAATCGATAGTTCAACATCACTTCATGTGATCCCAATTCAACTACGCGAATGGGGCCAGCTGTGATTTGATACGAGTAACCGAACTGAATTTGATCGGTGACTTGTGCTTGTAAAATCACTGAAATTGTTTTGGTTGACTTATAGGAAATACCTGCCCACAAAACTTCATCAAACAACAGGTTGGCATTTAAATCAAATTCCACCGGACGGTCATCAACTACTTTTAACAGGAAGCTTGGTTTTAACTTGAGTAACCGATGAATCGGAAAAACATAACCGGCTGTTAGCAGGATAGGTTTGTTTTGATAAATGGTTTCAAAATTTTCACCGCGATCAAAAGCATTGTTCACCAGGTGAGGCGCTGAAAGTCCGATATAGTAATCACGTGAATACAAGTATAACCCTGCGCCAATATTAGGCCTGATTTCATGTACATTCTGTTGAAAGGCAGGATCGTTTGTGGGTGGCACCTCTAATTCAGTATAGTTTGCATCGTAAACGCCAAATCCACCCTGTAAGCCCATCGATAGTGTTAATTTTTCTGAAACAGGAATTCTATAGGCATAGGAAAAGTTAAGACCAGTTTGTGTAATAACCCCAATCTCATCCCGAATAGCCAGCATACCTAACCCAACGCGCTTGTTGAGAAGGGGAGAGTGTAAAGAAAATGTTTGTGTTTTTGGAGCACCATCCAAGCCAACGTTTTGAAATCTCACCAACGCGGTTGCACTCAATGCTTCGTGACTTCCCGCATATGCAGGGTTGATAGCAAGTCCGTTAAACATGTATTGCGCATAGGTAGCAACTTGTTGTGCTGATGTAGCACTACAAATGGCGATAAATACTATAGCGAGCAGATGTTTCCTCATTGTCATTGTCGCTTGAGTACAACAAATCCACTATACGTTTGACCGTTATCGAGCCGGAAATGGTAGAAGTAGGTTCCTTCAGGAAGCCCGCCTTTTACCAAGCCGTGATTTGATTCTCCCTTCCAGGAATTTCCTTCCGTATTGTTATAGTTTCGTTTTTCGAATACCAGGTTATTAAAACGGTCGAATACCTGTACAAAATTGTCCTTGTACGGCTCAACCTCAACACCGTCAATTCTCCAGTAGTCATTGTTGCCGTCACCATTTGGCGAAAAGCCCTGGTAAATTTTGAATTCAGCGGGCTCAACATTAATGAACAGGGTTGCGGTGTCGCAGAGTGATCGTCTGCCTGAATCGCAAACGCGATAAACGACAGAGTCAGCACCTATAAACCCATAAAAAGGTGTGTAGTCGATCATGCCATTTACAATGTTGGTGGTTCCATTAACCGATTGCTTGATAATCGCATCCAGCTTTAAAACATCAATCGAGTCTGCTTCATAGATATCGTAGAATTCTTTGTACGGAGCTGCAATGGGCAGGTCGTTACTAATCACATCAATCGTGGATAATTTTGTGGCAGGAACATCGATGTAGTCATCAATACCTACAGGGGGATCGTTGACTGGGAGGATGATAATTTTTACGGATCCTGTGCCAGTGAGTCCGCCAGCATCGGTAACAAGTAAGTTCCATACGGACTCACCATTAATATTTGCAGGAGGGCGGAAGATGTAGCAAAAATCATAAGGCGCAACGTCACGCACCATTGTTCCAGCACCTTTTACATTTGTTGCCGCTTCGAAAGTGATTGGCTCGTTATCAATGTCAACCACATTTAAACAAACCTGGAGTAATGAATCTTCTCTAACGAATACATCTGGTATAAAGGAAATCTTAGGTGGATCATTGACAGGTGTAACTGTAATCGAAATAGTTGCTGTATTGGATTCTGAAATACCGTCATTGACTTTGAATGTGAAATTGTCAGGGCCATTATAATTTTCGACAGGTATATATGTAACATTCTGACCTGATCCTGTTAGTGTACCATGTAAAGGTACAGTTACAAGTATATAAGTAAGCGTATTGCCGTCAGGATTGGATGCAGTAAGTGTAATGTTTTTTGCTACGTCTTCATCAGTGGTTACGCTTTGATTGTCAGCTACGGGCAGGTCAGCAACGGCCATAATCCCGATGGTAACAGTTGCAATCTCTGAATCAACTGTTCCGTCATTCGTTTTAAATGTAAAGCTATCGGCACCATTAAAATTGGCGTTAGGTGTGTACGTTAAATTAGAACCTGTACCCGTGAGAACCCCGTTTGTTGGATTTGTTACAACGGCATAGGTGATAGCATCTCCATCAATATCACTTCCGGTGAGCGTAATTACCTTCGCGACATCTTCTAATGTTGAAATAATTTGATTATCAGCAACAGGTTGATCATTAGTTGGTGTTACGTTTATGGATACTACCCCTGTGTTCGAATCAATTGTTCCGTCATTTACTTTGAAAGTGAATGAGTCACCTCCATTATAATTCAGAGCAGGAGTATAAGTAATATTGGCTCCTGTTCCAATGAGTGTTCCATGTGTTGGCTGGGTAAGGATTGTAAATGTTAAGAGATCGCCATCTACGTCACCTCCTGTTAGCGTAATTGCTTTTTGAACTTCTTCTCCCGTTGATACACTTTGGTTGATAGCAACAGGCAAATCATTCACCGGATCGACTGTAATTGAAACGGTTGCAACATTTGAATTGAGCGTTCCATCATTCACTCTGAATGTAAAAGAATCGGAGCCGGTAAAATTCAAAGCAGGAGTGTAAGTCAGGTTGGGAGCGGTGCCTGAGAGTGTTCCATTTGTTGGTGAGCTTAGAACATTGTAAGTCAAGGAGTTCCCATCCGGGTCAGATCCTGTTAAGGTGAAAGATTTTGGAGCATCTTCCTGAACTGTTACTGTTGCGTTGTCGGCAATAGGTGCATCCTGAACCGGATTTACCGCAATGAAAACTGTTGCTGTATTGGAATTGAGTGATCCGTCATTCACGCGGAAGCTAAAGCTATCAGATCCGGTAAAATTGGACGATGGCGTATAGGTGATATTTTGTCCCGATCCAGAAAGTGATCCTTTTGTTGGTGCAGTAACAATGCTATAAGTAAGCGTGTTGCCTTCTATATCGCTTGCTGCTAATGTGATTGGCAGGGGGACATCCTCATCCGTAGTAAGACTTTGGTTGCTGGCAATAGGGGCATCATTTACAGCATTAACAGAAATGGTTACAGTTCCGTCATTAGAATCAATATTGCCATCGTTCACTTTGAAGACAAATGAATCCGACCCTGAGTAATTAGACGCTGGGGTATAAATGATATTGGGTCCTGTTCCGCTGAGTGTTCCGTGACTTGGTGGTGTAACAATAGTATACGTCAAAACATCGCCATCAATATCCGTTGCTGAAAGTATAATAGGTGTTGGTGTGTCTTCCTGGGCAAGCGGAAGGTCTTGGTCATGCGCTACCGGTGGGGTATTCGTTACGGGTGTCAGATTGAGTGATACTGTTGCAGTGTTTGAATCGGTTGTACCATCATTGACATGGAAAGTAAAACTATCAGAGCCTGTAAAACCATTGTTTGGTGTGTAAGTAACATTAGGTTCGGTACCACTCAAAACTCCGTTTGCTGGCTGAGTTAGAACGGTAAACGTTAACGGATCTCCATCGATATCGCTTCCCGTTAGCGTGATTGCCTTCGGTGTATTTAAATCAAATGTTGCGTTCTGACTGTTGGCGATTGGATCGTCATTCACAGGAGTAACGTTGATTGTAACCGTTGCAATGTTTGAATCAGTGGTTCCATCATTCACTTTAAATGTGAAGCTGTCGCCACCATTATAATTTAAGTCAGGTGTGTAGGTAAGATTGGGTGCTGTTCCGCTTAACGTTCCGTGCGTTGGTATTGCATCCACGCTATAGGTGAGAGCGCTACCATCGGGATCTGAGCCTGTCAGTGTAATTGGAGTAGGCACATCCTCCGAAACTGGTATTGTCTGATCATCAGCAATGGGCGCATCGTCTGCTGCTGCTATTGTCAGGAACACTGTAGCAATGTTTGAATCTACTGTTCCATCGTTCACTTTAAAGGTGAAGCTATCAGATCCGTTAAAATTGAGATTGGGTGTATAAGTTAAGTTTGGAGCAATTCCTGTCAATACGCCATTCGTTGGACCCGCTACAACACTATAGGTTAGAGGATTGCCATCCACATCACTGCCAGTGAGTGTTATTGCTTTTGCAACATCTTCAGTAACAGGAACACTTTGATTATCTGCTACCGGAGCATCATTAACCGGAGCAACGGTGATGGTTACGGTGGCGGTATTTGAATTCGATGTTCCATCATTAACGCTGAATGTAAATGAATCACCACCATTGAAGTTCAGATTGGGTATGTAGGTAAGATTCGGAGCTGTGCCGCTCAGCGTGCCTTGCGAAGGTCCTGTGATAATAGAATATGTTAACGCATTTGCATCAGGATCGCTTCCGGTTAGGGTTATTGGTTTTGGGGTATCCTCAATCACTGCTACAACCTGATCATCTGCAACTGGCGGATCCGGTACTGGAATAACATTTATTGTTACTGTGGCTGGAGCTGAATCAACGGTTCCATCATTTACCGTAAAGGTGAAGGAGTCAAGTCCATTGTAGTTTAATTCGGGTGTATAGGTGAGGTTGGGAGCAGTTCCTGTCAACACACCATGAGTAGGAGCAGTACCAACGGTATATGTCAGTGGATTTCCGTCAACATCACTTCCCACCAGAGTAATCGCCTGAGGAATATCTTCCGTTACGTTAACACTTTGATTGTTTGCAATGGGAGCATCGTTAACAGGCGTAACGGTGATGGTGACTGTTCCAACGGGATCAGAATCAAAAATGTCATCATTGGTTTTGAAAGTGAAATTATCCGGACCGTTATAATTCAGATTTGGTGTGTAAACAAGATTTGGCGCAGTTCCACTGAGTGTTCCATGAGCAGGACCTGTTACAACAATATACGTGATGACATCATTTTCAGGATCGCTTCCTGTCAGGGTGATATTGGCTGGCGTATCTTCCTGGGCACTCACAACCTGATCATCCGCAACAGGCTTGGTGTTAGGGGCAACTACGGTTATAGACGTGCTGCTCGACTGATCATCATCTCCGCCACAAGGAACGCTAAATTCATCCGACTGTGCGCGGGCCACAATTTTGTCGAAGCCAATCAGCGGATTTGAGAGCGTAACACTCCATAAAGTGTCAATAGCATAGCTGGATTTTGTTTCCCTGGGCGTTGTACTCCAGATGGGAGCCGCATCTGTTCCGCCAACCCTTTGAAAGACTTTCACGACAATGAAGATGGCTGAGTCACAAGTTCCGGAAATAACAGTTTGTCCCGCCCGAATTGGCTCATCAATAGTTGGTGCATGTACTAAATCCTGTGCAAAGCCGGGACATGTTTCACAAAGATCAACAACAGCGGTTGGACATTGGTTGGAAACAAGATCAACAAAACCACATGATAAACAGCTGGAGTATTCTGGATCATTATTGTCAATTCCGGAGACGTCTGCAATTTTACCAGCCATTGCACAAGTAGCAGAAACGTTCGTAACTGCCACATAGCGTAAACCAGTATTGAGATTGATGCCTAAAGCATTAGCAATATCTGCAAAGGGCACATAATAATCATAAAAGTAATCGGGGTCACCACAAGTCACTTCATCGGCAATCGAGATTTGAAAATTAGAGTCTATCGAGTAATAGAGTAATTCAGTGGGGCAGCTCTCAATTCCATCAATGTTGTAAACATATACTCCCGCGTTGTTTCGCTTAATTAATGTGATGTCAATTTCAAAACCTGGATTCTCAGGTGTAGCGTTTGGATCATCAGGCCCGAAAAGCCCGTCTGTATCAAGCAGTATGGTCCAGGCTTCCACACTGGGATTATCATCGCCAACCCGGAACCTGAAAATGAGGTTGTTATTGCCATCACGAACAGCATAACTTGAAAAGCCTTTGTTATCCGGAATCAGGTCAGTAATGCCACAATCGGCACCAATGTTATCTCCGGTTACATCACCACCCAATTTGGGGATTCCGAACATCGTAATTTCAAACTCATCTACGTTGTAACCGTCATTGGAAAAACCTGCGGTAGTCTTGGAGATAAACCCATCACCATTAGGATCCATAACAGAGGTGCTGGCACTGCGAATGATTTTACCTCGTTGGGCAAAAACAGGGGATGCAGCCAAGGCTAGCAGGATAGTGAAAATGGGGAGAAAACGTTTCACAATTATCAAATATAGGGAAATTCGATATGTTACTTAATAGCTCGATTAACGGTAAAGTAACACGCTGATAATCAGAACTTCTTTTTTAAATGAAAACGTAAATGTTTAAGGTTAATACAGTACCCTGAACTTGATCGTATGTTCAATGGCCCGCAGTTTGGCAATTACGTCCTTGTCATACTCCTTGTTGATGTCAGTAATTACATAACCAATCTGTTCATTGGTCTTCAGGTATTGCCCCACGATGTTGATCCCATGATTGGCCAGTACCTGGTTAATCTTTGCTAAAATTCCCGGAACATTTTCATGGATGTGAATAAGCCGGTGTGCATTTTCCAAGGTTGGAAGGGTCAGATTCGGAAAATTCACACTGTTCGAAGTGCTTCCCGTATTAATGTAATCCAGGAATTTACCGGGTACGAAATTGCCGATGTTCTCCTGAGCTTCAGAAGTGCTTCCACCAATATGAGGTGTCAAAATAGTATTAGGAAGGCCCCTTAATTCAGATTTGAATTCTTCCTGGTTGCTTACAGGCTCATATGGGAACACATCGACAGCGCACCCGGCTACTTTTCCACTCTTGATATTCTCTTTTAAGGCTTGAATATCTACCACGTGACCACGACTGAGGTTAATAAACACTACACCAGGTTTCATCCACTCAAATTCACGGTTACTGATCATATTAGTGTTGGCTTCGCGGCCATCCACGTGCATTGAAATTACATCTGCTTTTTCGAGAAGTTCTTTCAGGGTGCGGCATTTGGTGGCATTACCGAGTGCAAGTTTTTCTTCTATATCGAAGTATAAAACTTTCATTCCCAGTGATTCTGCAATGACTGAAAGCTGAGAGCCGATGTTACCATACCCGACAAGTCCCAATTTTTTTCCCCTCACTTCAAAACTGCCCGCAGCTGATTTGTCCCATTCGCCTTTGTGCATGCGTGCAGATTTGTCCACGATATTCCGCATCAGCATAATCATCTCGGCAACAGCTAACTCTACTACAGAACGTGTGTTACTAAACGGTGCATTAAAAACTGCAACCCCTTTTTTTGTAGCAGCTTTCAAATCAATTTGATTCGTACCAATACAAAACGCACCAATACTCATCAGGCGATTGGCTTGTTCAAGTACTTTTGCAGTTACCTGGGTCTTAGAACGGATTCCCAGCACATTCACATTTTTGATTTTCTTACAAAGCTCATCCTCAGTAAGTGCAGCCGAGTAGGTTTCAACGTTGAACCCTTCAGCTCTCATTAACTCCAGTGCCACAGGATGAATGTTCTCCAGCAGTAAAACGTTAATCCGGTTTTTGGGGTAGGAGATAGCGGTGTTGAGTTTGTTCAGGTACAAGAACTCATCCAGACTTGGTGTGATATGATCGGCCTTATCAATGATATTTTCCCTTCCAACATTCTCGGTAAAGGCGTAGAATTTATTCGCTAATCCTGAGTGTTTGATTTCATAATCGGTGTATCCATCGCCAATCACGTAGACATCTCCCGGTAAGTTCAGCCGCTTGATTTGCTCCACTTTTCCATTATTGGCCGATAATGGGTTTTCAGTATCGAACCCGGTTACATTTCCCTGGTCGTCAAATTGAAACCGGTTGGCAAAGATATTCTCTGTCTTGATTCCATATTCTGTTACAATGGGATCAATAAATGCATGGAACCCATTCGAGATAATATAAATGTGATCAGAATATTCCTGAAAAAAGTCTTTGTTGCGCTTAAAGGATTCTGAAACCTTATCTTTCAAAACGCCAACAAGTTGCGTCAGGTGTTTTCTGTTGGGAGATAAGATGGCCAGTCGCTGTTCTAAAGATTCACGAAAGGAAAGTGAGCCATCCATTCCCTTGTTGGTAATCTCTTTGATCCTGTCCTTGAGATTTTCTTTGTCCGGATGGGCCTCTAACGAAATGTCGGCCAATACATCAAAAGCTTCTACTTTTGTAAAAGTGCTATCGAAATCGATTACGAAGTACTTATTTAGTTTCATCTGGATTGGCTCAATCTCAAATGTAAAAAATAGTACATAGTCATTAGTCATTAGTCGTTAGTAATTTTTGCACTAGCGACCAATGTCCATGCTTAATAACCAAAAACTGTTGCAAAATGCCTAATTACTAATGACCAATGACTAACAAATGTTAGACTACTTACTTCACCTCAGGATGATGGTGGCCAGAATAAGAACGATGCAACCAATTCTGTAGAAGATCATAGGGCAGGCGGTTTAGTCTATCAAATTAAGTCGGGTGTATGTTCAAAAAAAATACCCCGGTGTTTCGGGGTATTAGTTTTTCTGCTTCAGTATTTATTATTTAAAGATATACCGGACACCGAACTGCATTTGCCAACGGGAGAGCAAGCTGGCATCATACGTAAATGTTTTTTGCAAAGCCGGGTCAAAGCTATAAGTAGCATTTCCGGCACCATCTACCGAAACTCCAATAGGTTGTGTGTTCGTTGGGAATTGGCGAACGCCCCAATC
>DASTYM010000362.1:0-4882 GCA_035764995.1 Cyclobacteriaceae bacterium
ATTTCCATGGTTTTGCTGATTCTTATTCCAACGGTAAGTTGTGTTCAATCGCAAAGTAAATACCCCACCACAACCCTGGAGCCATACTTGGACCTGCAGTTGACCGATGCCGAGCGCGATTCCCTGATGGACAATCTGAAACAAACCCAGGAATCCTACAAATTGCTGCATGCCTATTTGTTAAATAACAATGTTTCACCAGCCCTGATTTTTGATCCGCTTCCAACCGGATTTCAATTGAACGAGAAACAACTTCCCAACAACTGGAATTTACCTAAAGAGGTTTTGCTACCGGTCAATCGGGAAGAGCTTGCGTTTTATCCTGTTTATAAACTTGCCACCCTCATCAGGAATAAAAAAATTACTTCCGTTGAGTTGACGAAACTCTATTTGAACAGGTTGAAAAAGTTTGGCGACACGCTGCAATGTGTGATTACACTGATGGAGGAATCTGCACTCAAACAAGCCAAACAAGCCGATGATGAAATAGCCAAAGGAAAATACCGGGGACCGCTTCACGGAATCCCTTACGGTGTGAAAGATTTGCTGGCCGTAGAAGGAACAAAAACTACCTGGGGCGCAGCACCTTTTAAGGATCAATCGATCAACTTGACTGCGACTGTCGTAAAAAAATTACAGGATGCGGGTGCTGTTTTGGTTGTTAAACTCACGATGGGATCGTTAGCCTGGGGCGATGTGTGGTATAATGGCGTCACAAAAAATCCATGGAACCTCAAACAAGGTTCAAGCGGATCATCCGCAGGATCTGCCTCTGCCACGGGTGCCGGCCTGGTTGCCTTTACCATTGGCACAGAAACGCTGGGCTCAATTGTTTCTCCATCTACACGCTGTGGCGTGACTGGATTGCGCCCGACTTTCGGACGCGTGAGCCGCTATGGTGCGATGGCGTTAAGTTGGAGCATGGATAAGATCGGACCAATTTGCAGATCGGCTGTCGATTGTGGAATTGTATTTGATGTTATCCGCGGTAGCGATGGCCACGACAAAACTGTTAAAAATGTCTCCTTTAATTACGATGGCAAAACCGATATCAAAAAATTAAAAGTCGGATATTTCAAATCGATGTTTGAAACCAAGTATGGCAACCGCGCTAATGATTCCATTGCATTAAATGTTCTTCGCTCGCTTGGCGTACAATTACAACCAATAGCGCTTTCAACAGATCTTCCCGTCAATGCACTGTCGATTATTCTTTCTGCGGAAGCGGGTGCAGCTTTCGATGAGCTGACACGATCCAATCGCGATAGCTTGTTGACCGTTCAGCGCAAGCAAGCATGGCCAAATGCTTTCCGGGCTTCTCGTTTTATCCCGGCTGTTGACTACATCAATGCTAACCGGGTTCGTCAGCAACTGATTGAAAAATATCATGAACTAACAAAAGAGTATGACGTAATTATCTCACCAAGCTTTGGAGGTAATCAATTATTGACAACCAATCTCACAGGCCATCCCTGTTTGGTGATGCCGAATGGTTTCAACAATCAAAAAAGTCCGACAAGCATTTCATTTTTGGGAAGATTATTCGGTGAGGCCGAGTTGATTGCGCTTGGTCGCGCGTACCAGGAAGCAACTGACTGGGATGAGAAAAGTCCTGAACTCTTTAAGTAATCTTATGACAATTGCTCAGCTGTTAAGGAGCGTCACTTCTTCGCTTGAATCAAAAGGGATTCCATACATGGTATCTGGAAGCATGGCCATGATTGCATACACCGTTGCAAGAACAACACGCGATATCGACATGGTTATTGAACTAAATATTGAATCCGTTGATGATTTTTGCGAACTCTTTAAAGAGCACTTCTATTTGCATAAACCCTCTATTGAAGAAGAGGTGAGAAAGCGCGGAATGTTTAATTTGATTGACGAACGTTCAGGCATGAAGATTGATTTCATAGTTAAGAAAAATTCTCCCTACCGAAAGCATGAATTTGAACGAAAAAATATAACAGAACTTTTTGGTCATCAGGTTTGGGTGGTTTCTGTCGAAGATCTCATTATTTCAAAACTAATTTGGATTCAGGAGTTACAAAGCGGTAGGCAGATGGAGGATATTAAAATGTTGTTGGCTAATCAAACTGTGGATCGAGTATATATTAAAAAATGGATTAATGATTTAGGTTTAACTACCTTTGATTTAATTTAATGAACGATACACCTGATTATATCTCAAAAAAACAACTTGAAATTTGGCTCGCCAAGCCTGTGGCTGAGCGGTTTCAATTAGCGTTATCCACTATTGATGAAATTAATAAACAAACTGAAGCGCGGATAAAGAAACAAAATCCGGATATTTCTGAAGGAGAGTTACGAGTCGAGTTCATTCGTCTAAATTATAAAGATGACTTGACGCCTGAATACATGCAAGAAGTCGTTTCTTGGATTCGAATGAAGTATCAAAAACTTAATTAAAAATTTTTCAACTCTACTAATCTGTCTAGTATCCAACCGGTAATACTCAACCTTAATCGCGTTGCAGGCAATACTTCATGTTCGATTTGATCACTGCGAAAAATAACGAGTCGGCCTGCGATGGGAAGTACATCGAGTGATCGATCAGATAAATACATGCGCAATTGCCCTCCGTGCTCCTCTTTCCACTCGTTGTTTAAATAGCAGATCACCGAAAGTTTACGATGATCATCTTGTTTGAACTGGTCGAGGTGACGTTTATAAAATGAACCGGCAGGATACACGGTCATGTGTACTTCTACATCTTTCAAACTCAAAAAAAGTGCTTGATTTAAAAAGGTTATCAGTTCATCCAGTCGCTTCAAATAAATTTGAACAGCAGGTGGAGAATTTTTCTTATCGAGCCATTGGATATAATCTCCGCGAATGGCCTCCTGGATTTGTAATGATTTTGAGTTACCGATACCCGCCTTTCTAAAACCGGTTCCCTCAGACTGAAATTCTTCTATTTTCAGGATGGAGTCTACCTCGGGCTGGCTCAAAAATTGGTCAATCACTGCATATCCATGATCTGCCAAACCATCGGCAACGGTGTCAAATACAGAATTCATGTAACAAAGTTAGAAATAGATTGTCTATACTTACGATTATGGTTCAGTATTCAAATTTCATCATTCGTCATTCCTCATTGGTCATTCGTCATTTGGCGCTGGGCCTTTTCGTTGTTTTTGCATTCAGTTCCTGCAAACCAAAAGAGGACATCGTATTCCGCAACGTGCGCGACATCACCGTTGATGTCACCACAGAACCCATGCTGAAAGCCAAAGCGGTTCTTTACAATCCTAACAATGTTAAAATCAAACTGAGGAAAATTGTCATTGATGTTTACGTTGATGGAAAAAAAACGGGCATTGTTGATCAGAAACCAAAAATGGTAATTCCTGCTACAGCAGAGTTTACCGTTCCGCTGGAAGTGAAACTGAACATGAAGGAGTTGGGATTACTGGATACAATCTTTAGTGTGATCGGTGGGAAAAAAATGAAGGTTCGGTATAAGGGATCTATCAGTGTTACGTATAAGGGACTGCCTATTCGGATCCCGGTGGATTACGAGAGTGAAGTGCGGATTAGATTGTAACCATCACTTAATACGGCCTTTGCGATCTGCTTTGCGTCTTCGCGGCTTGGCGTGAATAATTTCTCACGCTAAGACGCTAAGGCACAAAGTTCGAAATGACGGGAAAAAAACTTTACCTTCGTTCACGCATGAACGACCTGACTGATATCGATAGTCTCCTCAAGCAGGTAAAAGACCTCACACACGAACAGCACCAGGTGCTGAGCATTATTTCACATGATTTGCGTTCACCACTCAATCGGGTGTTTGCGTTGATTCAACTGATTCAGATGAATGAAACGAACCTCACACCCGAACAAAAAGATTACCTCGAAAAAATTCATCTCACCATTGCCGATGGGCTGGCCATGATGCGCAACCTGGTCGATTACCGGAATTTAGAATACCGTACCATTGAACTTCATCCCGAAACATTTAACGCTGGTGATCTGATTGATTCATGCGTAAAAGGTTTTTCAAACATTGCAACCAGGAAAGACATCGTGGTTACGGTGGAGTGCGAACCTAACCTGAACGTGACTACCGACAAGCAATGTCTCACACGTGTGATCGATAACTTACTCGGCAATGCCGTAAAATTTTCTGATCGCGGAAAAAAAATAACAGTAAGAGCCGATATATTATCCATCCACCATCTGAAAATAGAAGTTCAGGATGAGGCTAATGGCATCGATAAAGATGAGTTGTCAAAACTCTTTCACAAGTTCCAGAAACTTTCAAACCTTCCAACGGCCGGGGAAAGCTCAACCGGGCTCGGATTATTTATTGCCAAATCAATGGCAGAAAAAATTGGTGGGAAAATCACATGTAAAACAAGAGCAGGCGTGGGCAGTAACTTTTCGGTAGAACTTCCGAAAACAATCAATCAGCTAAACAAATAGTAATCTTCTTCTTTGCCTTCAAGGATGGCCGTGAGCGACTCAATTACATTGTCGTCTTTGATTACGTAATCGCGCACACCTCGTTTGATGAAACTTAGCACCATGTTACCGTCATCTATGGCGCTCATCATGATCAGTTTGTTTTCTTCTTTCAGGCGAGGTTTGATTTCTTCATAAAACTCGATGCCTGATTTACCCGGAAGACGATAATCAACAATGTACGCGTCCACTGAGCCATTGCCGTTTTGAAGGCAATCCTCAGCTGATTTAAAGCTCTTAACCTTGAAGTTCGGATTTCTGCTTAAAGAACGCTGAACGAATTCTGCATAAATTTCATCGTCTTCGATGAGGTAAACAGTCATACTTATCAACGTTAGGGAGATGCAATATAAAAATATTACCCACTGTTTGTCAAAAGTTTTTCGCCCAACTC
>DASTYM010000363.1:0-2447 GCA_035764995.1 Cyclobacteriaceae bacterium
GCACTGGCACGCTGACTATAGTATTTAGCAATTAATTCATTGGGTACGTTTTGGAGAGCGCGACTACGCGTCATAGGCGCCATCACAATGCGATTTTTTAACTCAAGTTGGCCAAGCTTATAGGGTGTAAGTGAAGTTGGGTTGTTCATATTGATTGAATTATATATTTAAATGTTTCGATTCATTTTTCGGTTAAAAAACCCCATTTGTTTGGGGTCATATTCCATAATACGCAGACGGCTGTTTTTTAGTTCATCGATACATTGAAATTCTTCAATATATTTTCAGAAAAATTTTTAAACGAATTTCAACTGGGTAATGGAGGTTGTGTATTCCTTCAAAACCTTCTCATTCAGGTTGTATTTGTGGTTTCTGCCCTCTTTTTCCGGCTCAATCAGGCCAGCTTCCACCAATACCTTAATGTGATGGCTCACGGAAGGTTGGGCCAATTCGCTTTCCTCCTGGATATCGGCACACTGCCCACAACCTCCCTTTTTGGAGATGTGCTGAAGGATTTTCAGGCGATTGGTGTCGCCCAGGGCCTTCGAGATTTTTTCGATTTGTTTCGCGCTTAACGACATAAAATTGAAAGATGCAAATATATGATTACGTAAATAAATACGCGAAATGAATCGAGAAGGTTCCATTTCAGCCCTTTCTCTAACCCAGCCTGGTGGATTTTTATAATTGGCAACTAAACGATAAGCCCTTTCGTACTTTCATATGTAAATACAAACAACATGAAATTTCAACCGGTGTTTTTCTTAGCAGTTGCGCTGAGCTTTGGAGTCTCTAATCTGACCGCCCAGCAAACTCCGCTCATCGTGAAAAATTTGGAAACGATGAATGTGAAATTGGAAGCAGTAAAATATAAAGGGAAGAATGCCATCCGGGTTACAGGAACTGCAGAAGGCGAACAGCTGGCAATCCTAAAAAATTCAAACTTCAAAAACGGAACAATTGAGATCGAAGTTTCAGGACAGCCACTTCCCAGTGCCAACGCAGGTGCCCGTGGATTTATTGGATTGGCTTTCCGGTTGCGACAAACTGACTCTGTTCGGTATGAATGTTTCTACATCCGTCCAACCAATGGTCGTGCGGAGGATCAACTCAGAAGAAATCACTGTACTCAATATATCTCTCATCCGGGATATCCGTGGTTCAAACTTCGGAATGAAAACCCGGGAGTATATGAATCGTATGTAGATCTGGTGGCGGGTGAATGGACAAAACTAAAAATTGTTGTTCAGGACAAGGAAGCAAGATTGTATGTGCATGATGCAGATCAACCCTGTTTAATTGTGAAGGATATGAAACAGGAATTATCCGAAGGAGCAATTGCTTTGTGGATTGACAGTGGAACGGATGCTTATTTCACCAATTTGAAAATCCAGAAGAAAGATTAACATTTCATTCAACACCGGGACTGTTGGTTAGTGCTCCTTTAAACTGCTGGCCATCATTTTTTATTTGTAATGAGTGTGTGAGGAAAGGTTATCTTCACGTTCAGTTAAACCAGGGAGAAATGTTTTCCAGGCGCACACAAATCAAACTCAGCAAATTGCTGATCATTATTACCAGCTGGATTTTGGTAAGCATTTGCGCGGCACTTTACGATTATGCAGCCTTTCGATCGGAGTTTTCACTTGGAACATCGGCCTACTACTCATTTTGGCAAACGATAATCTTTGGAGTTCTGGCAGCGCTCATTAGCGGGACTTTAGGGGGATCGTTTTTAATTTTTTATGTGAATGAACGTTTTCGCGATCGATCGTACGGATACAATATTTTATTGGTGGTACTATCCTTCATTGCGATTGTTGTGTTCATTACCACCCTTTTCGGTGTGATACTGGCGGTTCAGCGTTCAGGCGAATCACTGGGGAATGAACGTACCTGGCATGAGTTCTGGGACTATATCATTGATCCAATCCATTTAAAAAATATTTTATTGTGGGCGCCTGTGGTTGCACTCACACAGTTTGCGCTTCAAATCAACGACAAATTTGGAAGGGGTGTGCTCTGGAGTTTTATCCGGGGTAAGTATCATAAGCCTCGTGAGGAAACCCGTATCTTTATGTTCGTGGATTTGCTGTCCTCTACTCAGATTGCTGAAAAGCTTGGCAACAAGAAATACCACAACCTCTTGCGCGATTACTTTGCCGATATCACCAACCCGATTCTGTTCAACAACGGTGATATCTATCAATATGTGGGCGATGAAATTGTGATCTCCTGGAAAATGCTCCAAGGTGTAGAGAACAGCGAGTGCATTCAGTGCTATTTCGACATGTTGCGTGCTATTGAGAATAACCGGGAAAAATATGAGAGAGATTATGACTTAGTGCCCGAGTTCAAGGCGGGCATGCATTACGGAAAGGTATGTGCGGGCGAAGTAGGCATCATTAAGCGTGACATTACGTATTCCGGTGATGTGTTGAATACTG
>DASTYM010000364.1:0-4774 GCA_035764995.1 Cyclobacteriaceae bacterium
CCGGGATACAATTTTGATTTAAATGTTCTGTAAAGTTTATCCATCGTAAAGGTATCTATACACTTCACAACAATGTCAGCTTCGCCTGTCGGGTATCGTTTAATAACACTTTCTAATTTCATCAACGAACCAATCTTTTCAAGGTTGATTGTGTTGGTAAAGAAAATCCCGAAGCTTATATCATCTGCCTCTGCATCCTGAAGTAATTGCCTGTAACGTGGTTCGAAAATATGCAACGGTACCAATTCCCCCGGAAGGGGCAGTAAAGAAAGCGGGAACATCGGGATCGTCATCATAATTTCTTTACATTAAATCTACTCGAGCTTTAATAAGAAACCAGGTATTGGGGTTTAATCCCAAAATCCTTGTACAGCTTCTCTTCTCCTGGTAAGAAGGATAAGTTGATCAGAAAAGAAAAACCTGCAATAGTACCTCCCAGTTTTTTTATGAGGTTGGCTGCAGCACCTGCCGTTCCACCAGTCGCCAGCAAGTCATCATGGACCAGCACATTCCAACCAGGCTGAATGCCGTCTACGTGCACCTCAACGGCAGCTGTTCCGTATTCCAATGCATATTCCTGCTTCAATGTTTGATAAGGCAATTTTCCCGATTTCCTCATGGGTATAAAGGCACATTGGAGCTCTTGTGCCAGAATTGAACCGAAGATAAAGCCCCTCGCTTCTACGGCTGCTATTGCATCAATCTTTTGGTCTTTAAAATGTCGCGCAATATCTACCGTGATTTCCTTCACCAGGTCCGGTTTCGACAAAAGGGGCGTAATGTCTTTAAAAAGGATTCCCGGTTTCGGGAAATCCTTCACATCCCGAACAATACTCTTAACTTTATCCGCTAAATTCATGCGGACAATATAAAGAACTTTTTAACTACGAATATGAAAATGATCGCCCGAATGTTGGAAGATGAGGTGTACGAAGCTCATAATGAAGCCGGACATAAAGTTATGATGGATATGCGCGAGGCATCTCAAAAACAAAACCAATCCCCACCGGAATTGCTGTTATCCGCCCTGGCGGGTTGTGGTGCCGTTGATATCGTGATCATGCTCAAAAAAAGAAAGAAAACCGTTACTGATTTTGTAATTGAAACCGTAGGCGTTCGCAGGGATGAACAACCCCGGAAGTTTTTAGAAATTCATTGTAAGTACATTATTACCTCGCCTGATGTAGAGGCGGAAGAGTTTGAAAAATTTGCCAAACTTTCACTGGAGAAATATTGCACTGTTGCCGCAACATTGAATAGTAAAATCACCTTTACAACAGAAATCAAAAGAAGCTAAACAACCTCCCCTTTCAGAATAACCTGATCAATCACGTTACTTCCAAAGGCGTAGGGCAAAAATGCAAGCGATGGCATTGGCTTCGTGATGAACACATTTGCAACTTTACCTTTTGTAATGGTGCCGTGAGTTTTTTCAAGTTCGATGGCGGCAGCTGTGTTAATGGTGGCTGCGTTAATTGCTTCTTCCGGAGTCATTTTCATTTTGATGCAGCTCAGTGCAATCATGAGCGACATATTACCTGATGGAGAACTTCCGGGGTTAAAATCTGACGCAATAGCGAGTGGTAAACCTGCCTCAATCATTTTACAGGCAGGCGGAAATGGTAAACCTAAAAAGAAAGCCGCGCCCGGTAACGCGGTTGGAATGACGGAAGATTGCTTCAATAAATTTATTTCTTCGTCTCCAATATTTTCCAAATGATCAACACTCAATGCGTTAGTCTTCACTCCTACCTGTACTCCTCCCGAGCGGTGGAGCTGGTTGGCATGAATGCGAGGTCTCATTCCAAATTTCTTTCCTTCCTCCATGATACGTTCTGTTTCTTCCACAGTAAAAAAACCCTGTTCGCAAAACGCATCGATGTAATCCGCCAGCTTTTCTTCCGCAACAGCGGGAATCATTTCCCTGATGATGAGGTCTATATAATTTTCCTTCGTTGTTTCTTTAGGAACTGCATGCGCTCCCAAAAAAGTAGTTTTTACTGTGAGAGAAGTTTCCTTTCCAATTCTCCTGGCTACGCGAAGCATTTTCAATTCATCGTTCGTGGTTAGTCCATAGCCACTTTTTATTTCAACAGCTCCGGTACCTGATCGGATAATTTCCTTCACGCGAACCATGGAACGGTCAAACAATTCTTCTTCTGATGTTTGTTGTAATTTCTTCGCAGAGTTTAAAATACCTCCACCTTTAGCTGCAATCTCTTCATAGGTCGCTCCCTTGATCTTCATCACAAATTCCTCTTCGCGACTTGCTGCAAAAACAATGTGAGTATGAGAATCAACGAAGCTGGGAAACACAAACCTTCCGGAAGCATCTATCTCTGTCAGCGCAGATGCATTTGATGCCAGACTTGCCATCGGCCCATACTCCTGAATAATACCCTGACGAATGGCAAGGTAGGCATTTGATAAAACAGGAAGTTCACCCTGTGCTTTACCTGAAACTGTTCGAACAGGTTGTTCCCTGACCTGAACTAAACCCTGAATGTTCCGGATGAGGATATCCCAGGCCACCAGAAAAATTATTTACCGAAGGATTCTACTTTGTAATCGAGGTTGGTGCCAAAAACAGGGAAACTGATTTTGAGTAAGGCATAAAACATTCTTCCTTCTATGCCTGGGCGATATCCGATCTCGCCACCATAAGCCCAACTTAATGTTCTGTTGAATTTTCCTTCGATACCGGCTCTGAATCCAAACTTGGAAACACCCACCGGGCTAATATCGTACGGTATTCCCTGGTACACGATATTATCAATATTTACACTTGGTGAGATGAGGATATCGAGATAGGTGGTAAGAATCAGATCATCAACGCCTGCTTCAAATTTATCGAAGCTAACCGCTACGTTACGGATCCACGACATGGATCCGCCCAAGTACAGTCCGGCAGTAGACACATTCGAAAACATCTCAACATCACCGTTCGGATTGGTCGTTGGATCGTAGGCAGCATTATAAAGTGTATTGCCTTCATTATTCACTTCACTAATATCGGCTGTTGTTAAATCCTGTTTCTTCATCACATTGCTGATGTCGACAGTACTTTGCCAGAGAATGGCACCGAGTCGAGCACCGTAAATTTTTCGAACCTTGCAGGGAACTTCTGCATTCAGCGGTACGCGGGCAGCCCATTTATTACCTGCATAACTTTTCTTATACAGGAACATTTTCGTTTTCGAACTCGATTCAAAATCTTTGATGTGATACGTTCCTCCAATTTCAAAATAATTGAACGTCACAGGTTCATTATCCACTTCGCTTGTTTGTTTGGCTTGTTCCCGCGCCAGGTCAAAAAAAGCGCTGCTATAGGCCCTGCGGTAATTTACTTTGAAATCGGCCTTATCCTGGAAATAGTAATTGGCTTCCAATCCAAATCCGGCATTCACGTTGGCTGAGAATAGCTCGCCATACAATGGTTGAAAATGAACGAATAGCTTATTGACAGAATAAGGCTCATCGTAAATCTCCTCATACGTTACGGCCGTTTTGTCTTTGCGATCGCCTTGCGCCAGAGAAGCGGTGGCCATGCACAAGAAACAGAAGAGGGCAAAAAGTCTGTAACCAGATGTCATAATGGTTAGGAATATCTGTAAAAATAATAAATATATACTGAAAAACAGGCTGTTATAACCCGTCACGGGGTTATGGATGTAATAGAAAGGTGCATTTTGCTGAAAATCAGGTATGAGCCGTTGCTGAAGAACGCTCTTCCAGTTCCTGAATCCGGTTTATATACTCACGTTCTTTACGAAGCATTTCCTCCTGGGTGGCGGAGAGCTCCTCCATATTCTGCCTCATCTCCTCCTCCTGTGAACGCATCTCTTCAGCCTGTTGCTGGGTTTTCTCCAGCAGAATCCGTGTGCTCTCATTTATTTTAACCGATGATACGGCAGAGGCTATACTCTCGGCAAATTTCTCAACAAGAACAATTTCATGTTCCTCATATTGACGGAAAGAAGCCAATTCCATTACCCCGTATGTTTTCTCGTTCACTTTCATGGGGATTACCAGCAATGAATTAGGATTGCCACCTCCAAGCCCGGAAGTAATATGAACATATTCATTCGGAATTTTACGCAAGTGAATTCTTGCACCTTCCAAATAACATTGACCTACCAGGCCCTGACCAAGGTCGACACGCTTCACCAGAAACTTTTTCCGTTCGAATGCATAACAGGATACCAGTTCAAGGTATGGATCATGTTCATTATCATCATTCAACAGGAATAGTCCTCCCTGGTTGCTTTTGAGATACTTAACAACAAACTTGATAATATTATCGTACAATTCTTTCGTATTACCGGAGCTTCGCAAAATTTCTCCGATCTGCGCAATACCTGAAGTGGCCCAGTTCCTACGCTGATCTTCCTCTGCATTGTTACGCAGTGTATCGCGCATGTTGATCAGCTTATTGCTAAGTTCATCGGTTGAGTCGATCTCAATAGCATAGTTTCCGGTTGAAACGGCTTCAATAAAATTCGAAAGTTTCTCCACCCGTTTTGTTTCATCGCTTAACCGTTGCTCTCCCGTGGATACTAATTTCTCATTGCCACGAAGCAATCGGAAAACAAAAAAGCTGAGTACGGTAAAAATTCCAAAGATCAATGCTAACAAAATCCAGGATAAGCCACCGAGGAATGAGGAATCGGATTGTACTTTCTTATTAACGTGCGAAACCAGTTTGTCAAATGTTGCCTGCAGGCCTTCAAAGTTCGCATCAAACTGTTGATCCAGTTTCCCACCAGCATTTTCA
>DASTYM010000365.1:0-12989 GCA_035764995.1 Cyclobacteriaceae bacterium
TGTGCACATTCGTAAAGTGCGCGAGAAGATTGGGGAGGATTACATCACAACCGTGAAAGGTGTTGGGTATAAGTTTAGTCTTAATTGATTTGAAAATTCGTCAATTTGAAAATTTGAAAATTCTCGAATTCGGGAAGTTTAGTAATTTGGTACAAGAATAAAATGCAGGGGGCATTGATGCATTTTTAAATCTTCAAATCTTCAAA
Organism: Cyclobacteriaceae bacterium; assembly: GCA_035764995.1. Taxonomy (GTDB): domain Bacteria; phylum Bacteroidota; class Bacteroidia; order Cytophagales; family Cyclobacteriaceae; genus UBA2336. Next base: position 207 of record DASTYM010000365.1, read on the forward strand.
TTAAAATGGTTTACAGTTCACGGGTACTTGCTTTCATCCTCGCCCTGTGCATTTCTATTATCACGTCTCTTTTTCTTTCGCTTGTTAAAAGCGTTGATTTCACTGCATTAATCGTTGCAGCGATTATCAGTTTTTCGGTTTCATATATTCTGGCCTATTTTATTCTGGAGTTTTTGATTTTCCGTGAGATCAATAAGATCTACAAGCTCATGGACAAACTCAAGAAAAAAGAGCTTAACCGATTGGAGAAACAAAAACCTGGCGTACTCAATCCGCTCGAGAAGATCAACGAAGATATTTTTTCGTTTGCAGAACTCAAGCAAAAAGAAATTGATGAGTTGAAGAAGCTTGAGGCTTTCCGCAGAGAATTCATTGCCGACATATCACACGAACTCAAAACACCCATTTTCGCAGCACAAGGATTTGTACACACATTGTTGGATGGCGCCATGGACGACAAAGCGGTGCGCGGAAAATTTTTAAAGAAAGCTGCGAAGAGCCTGGACGGTCTGGATGCGCTGGTGCAAGATCTAGTAACACTCTCACACATCGAAACAGGTCAGATCAAAATGCATTTCGAAACCTTTGATTTGTACGAACTGACTGAAGAAGTGTTCGAACAATTAGAAGACAAAGCAGAGAAGCGCAACATCAAACTACAAATAGACGGAGAGAAGCATAAAGTATTAGTGTATGCCGACTGGCAACGCATCTCACAAGTAATGACCAACCTGGTTTCCAATGCCATCAAACACTCATTTGAAGGCGGCAGCGTGACGGTGCTCTTTGAAAGCACCAAAAAGTATGTACACGTTCATGTGAAAGATCATGGCGAAGGAATTTCATCAGAACATGTTACCCGAATCTTTGAACGTTTCTACCGCGTTGACAAAAGCCGGAGCCGCGAAAAAGGAGGAACAGGTTTGGGCCTCGCCATCGTAAAACACATCCTTGAAAACCACGGAACCAAAGCTGAGGTTGATAGCTTCCCCGGAAAGGGTTCGGATTTTAGTTTTAAGCTTCATAAAGCAAAACCTGAAAGCGGTCACCACGATTCAGAGTGATTAATGCTTACTTTTGCAATCGCTAGACCGCAAAAGTGAAACAATCCAAACTCAAAATAGAAGATTTAATCCTCTGGGAAGACGAAGACTACTTCGTTCTCAACAAGCCACCGTTTGTCTCTACACTACAGGATCGTGCTGATCTCACGAACCTGCTTGCACTTGCTAAGGATTATTCAGATGATGCCCAAGCATGTCATCGATTGGACAAGGATACTTCGGGAGCAATAGCTTTTGCTAAAAATCCCGAGGCTTATCGCCACCTCAGCATGCAATTCGAGCACCGCGAAGTTTCCAAGATTTATCATGCTGTCGCAGATGGCATTCAGGATTTTAAAGATCAGTTAGTCGATGCCCCCATCGCAAAAATGGATGATGGTATTGCTAAAATCAGCCGTAGAGATGGCAAACCTGCTCAAACCTACTTTACCTCGCTCAAGTCATTTCGTTTTCATACACTTCTTGAATGCAGGCCCATTACTGGCCGCATGCACCAGATTCGGGTTCACCTGGCTTTTTTAAAGGCACCCATTACCGGAGACGAGCAATATGGCGGAAAGCCATTTTTCCTTTCCAGTGTGAAGCGAGGGTTTAACCTGAAAAAACAAACTGAAGAGCAACCTCTCATGAGCCGGATGGCATTGCATGCCTACGCGTTAACTTTTAAGCCATTAACCGGTGAGGAAAAAGTCACAATCAAAGCACCATATCCAAAAGATATGCAAGCCCTTATCAGACAGCTCGAAGCCAATTCATAATACAAGTAAGTCAACCGCGACTTTTTTGACCTCAACTTTTTAAATACCTTGTTGCATTCAAAAAGGCTCCAACCTTTTTTCGCCATGGTTGAAAAATCTGAAAGTAGAAGACCTATCGCGTCACGCGACTCCGGCTGGGCAAAGAAATCAGCGGCCTGGCTTGCAACAAAAAAAGTATCGCCCAATGTTATTTCTGTTGTAAGCATATTGTTTGCTGCAATTTCATTGCTGGCGTTTTACATGGCCTGTCAAACAACAAGCAATGTTGCCTTGTATATGATTCTTGCGGTAGTTGGAATTCAGGGAAGGCTTATCATGAATTTATTGGATGGAATGGTGGCCGTTGAGCACAACCAGAAATCATCGGTAGGTGGATTGTTTAATGAAGTACCAGATCGAATCAGTGATACGCTGACGATTTTAGGTGTTGGCCTGATGGCAAAATCTTTGCCATCAGGAATGGACTTAGCGTGGCTGGCTATTGCCTTATCGATCGCAACGGCCTACATCCGCGCATTGGGAGCGTCTCTTAATTGTGGCCATCATTTTCTGGGTCCCATGGCGAAGCAACATCGCATGGCGCTCATATGTTTAGGATGTATAGTTGCCATCTGGTATCAGCCTGTTTTCTATTATCTGCTCATGGTGATGAATGTAGGGTTAGTCATTACCTGCTACAGACGGTTAGCTAAAATTTATTTTCTTCTTAAAAATAATTCTACAAACGGATAACTATGAAGGAGTTCTTCCATCTGGATTTTATGGATAACAAAGAATTGCTAACGGTAGTGCTGGTCATCTTTGGTATTTTGATTTTTGCCTCGGTATTATTTTTTGTCGTTGGAAAACTCAAGCCACAGGCAAATCTCAGCGAATTAAAATCAAGAACACGTTCGTGGTGGGTTATGGCTACAATGGTATTGGCTGCCACACTGATCAGCACAAATATTTCTTATATCGCAACAGCCCTGCTGTCGTTTACGGCATTTCGTGAATTGTATTCTGTTTTGGGTTTCCGCGAATCAGACAGGCGTGCGATTTTTTGGGCATATGTATCCATTCCAATTCAATATTACCTCGCATACATTGGTTGGTATGGAGCGTTTATTATTTTCATTCCGATCGTGATGTTTCTGTTTCTACCACTCAGGTTGGTATTAAAAGGAAATACTGATGGAATCATTAAGTCCATGTCTTCATTACAATGGATTTTAATGCTGACAGTTTTCGGCCTAAGTCACATGGCTTACTTATTATCGTTACCAGAGCTACCTGGCTTTTCGAGTGGTGGAAGAGGTCTGCTTTTATTTCTCGTATTCCTGACAGAGATCAATGATGTTATGCAATTTACGTGGGGTAAACTATTGGGGAAACACAAGATCGTTCCAAAAGTAAGTCCAAATAAGACATGGGAAGGATTTGTTGGTGGGATAATCAGTACAACGATCATTGGATATTTCCTGGGGTTCCTCACTCCTTTGTCAGACTACCAGGTTTTGTTGATAAGCTTTATGATCGCTGTTTCAGGATTTGTTGGCGACATTGTAATGTCGTCTGTTAAGCGCGACATTGGTGTAAAAGATATGAGCACCGCTATTCCCGGACACGGTGGGATTCTGGACCGCATTGATTCGCTTGCTTATACGACACCGGTTTTCTTTCACCTGGTATATTATATCGCATACTGATGCAGCGCTTGGTTTTATTGATTGTTTACCGCTTGATCATGCGCCTCTTCTTGCGGGTGATCGTAGGGGTAAGGTTTAGTAAAAGTGATTTTCTGGCATCTGAAAAACAATTCATAATAGTTGCCAATCACAACAGTCACCTCGATACAATGACACTCCTTGCATCCTTGCCCGGAAAAATATTGCACAAGGTGAAACCGGTGGCGGCTGCTGATCATTTTGGAAAAACGAAACTAAAAACAGCTTTAAGCAATTATTTTGTTAACACACTGCTCATTCAGCGCAAGCGTGATAAAGAAAACCCGGAAAACGACCCCATCAATAAAATGATTAAAGCCCTTGATGCAGGATACTCTTTAATTCTTTTTCCGGAAGGAACACGCGGGACACCAGAGGTTCAGCAGCCACTTAAACCAGGTGTTGCCTTCGTGTTACTGGAGCGGCCTGATGTTAAATACGTTCCCGCTTATATGAAGGGTATGGGAAAGGCTATGCCAAAAGACGATAATCTCATTGTTCCACATAGCTCCTCATTGGTCTACGGCCGGCCGACCCTGATCAATAGCGGTGATGTGGCTGAGATTATGGAACAAATAGAGCAAGATCTGAATGTACTCAAAGAATCCTAAATTGAGCCTGTTTCGAACCATTTGGATGTAGCTAAAATTGAATTCCTGACCGGTAATTTGTTAATAGTTAATGTTTAATCTTGGATTTTGAGCGTTTTTGACCCCGATTAACTGATAACTATTAACGATTAACTTCTAAACGCCTTTGGAATTCCAGCCCCAGACAGTTACTTTTGTGTCCCTTTTCACAAGAAGAGGTGAAATTTGTCGATTTTAACTGAAAAAACGTGGATCATTTAAGTTTTAGAACCGCTCACGCCAACAAGGCAACGGTTGAAAAGAACTGGGTTTTAGTAGATGCAAAAGACCAGGTATTGGGCCGTGTGGCTAGCCAGGTAGCGAAAATCATTCGCGGTAAGCATAAAACCAGCTATACACCTAATGTAGACTGTGGCGATCATGTAATCGTGATCAATGCAGAGAAGATCAAAATGACTGGTAAAAAGTGGACTGACCGTGTCCTTTTTACGCACTCTGGATACCCAGGTGGTCAAAGCGAGCACACTCCGATCAAAATCAGAGAGAAGCATCCTGAAAGACTGGTAGAGCATGCTGTGAAAGGTATGTTGCCAAAAAACAGATTGGGCAGCGAGTTGTACAGAAGCTTGCATGTTTATGCAGGTGCTGAGCATCCGCACGAAGCACAACAACCAAAGGAACTTAAGTTTAAACTATAATTAATTAATGGAAATTATCAACGCAACGGGTAGAAGGAAAACTTCAGTAGCCAGAGTTTACGTAACTCCGGGGAAAGGTGACATTCGAGTAAACGCCCGTGATCTCAAGGAATACTTCCTATCTGAGATTCACCAGACATTGGTTAAGCAGCCGCTTGTGGCGCTTAAAGCCGAGACACAGTATGATGTAACAATTAACGTTGAAGGTGGCGGTATTAAAGGCCAGGCCGAAGCAGTTCGGTTAGGCATTGCCCGCGCGCTTGTTCAATTCAATGGCGAAAACAAGCCTGCTTTGAGAAAAGAGGGTTTTGTAACACGTGACTCCCGTATGGTGGAACGTAAGAAGCCAGGTAGAAGAAAGGCGAGACGTAAGTTCCAGTTCTCTAAACGTTAATCTAAAACTCGAAATCGAATGGCTAAAAAATTAACCTATCAGGATTTGCTGGAAGCAGGTGTACACTTCGGTCACCTTACCCGCAAATGGAATCCAAAGATGGCTGAGTACATCTTCATGGAGAATAATGGTATTCACCTTATCGACCTCAACAAAACATTAACTTGTTTAGAGGAGGCAGCTTTTGCAATGAAGAACATTGTACGTTCTGGTCGCAAGATCATGTTCGTGGCAACGAAGAAGCAGGCAAAAGATATCGTGGCTGACGAAGCAAAGCGTTTAAACATGCCATACGTAACCGAGCGTTGGTTAGGTGGTATGCTTACAAACTTCGCTACGATCCGTAAGTCATTGAAGAAACTTTCTCAGATCGACAAACTGATGAAAGATGAAGCATATGCCAACCTTCAGAAGAAGGAGCGTTTAACGCTTACTCGTGAGAAGGCGAAATTAGAGAAGCAATTGGGTGGTATCGTTGACTTGAACAGACTTCCTGCAGCATTGTTCGTAATTGACGTGAAGCGCGAGCACATTGCCGTAGCGGAAGCTCAAAAACTGAACATCCCAGTATTTGCAATGGTAGATACAAACTCTGATCCTTCAGTTACTGATTTCCCGATTCCTGCAAACGATGATGCTTTCAAGTCGATCTCATTGATCACGAAGCACATTGGTGAAGTTATCGAGGAGGCTTTGGCTGAGCGTAAGAAAGATAAAGAAGAGGCTACGCTGAAGAAGGACGAAGAAGAAAAGAAGAAGGTAGACGAAGCAATAGCTTAATCAATTTGATAATTTGATAATTTGGTAATTAGCCGATTAGCCAATTAGCCAATTAAAATCTAAAGAGGAACATCGGCACCACCGGTGTTCTTTCTGTTTAGTGACAAATCAAAAATCAAAAAATCTAAAATCTTAAATCAAATAACATGTCAGCAATTTCAGCAGCAGATGTAAACAAATTAAGGCAGATGACCGGTGCCGGTATGATGGATTGTAAAAAAGCCCTTACCGAAGCAGAAGGTGATTTCGAAAAGGCCATTGAGATACTTAGGAAGAAAGGACAAAAAGTTTCAGCGTCTCGTTCTGACCGCGATGCGAAAGAAGGTTCTGTATTTGTAAAGTCAAGTGACGATAAGAAAGAAGCAGTATTGATCGCCTTGAATTGCGAAACCGACTTTGTAGGAAAGAACGAAGAGTTCCAGAACTTAGGCAAGTTGATCGCTGAAACAGCTTTCGCAAACAAGCCGGCTTCTAAAGAAGCGCTTCTTGCATTGAATGCAGGTGGACTTTCTATCAACGATAAGATTGTTGAGCTCGTTGGTAAGATCGGTGAGAAGATCGAAGTGAGTGAATACATTCACATGAAGGGCGAGGCGGTTGTAGCCTACATCCACGCAGGTGCAAAACTTGGCGTATTGGTTTCATTGAAAGGGGTGAACGGAAAAGATGTTACCGATGCTGGTAAGGATGTAGGTATGCAGATCGCAGCCATGAATCCTGTAGCTGTTGACGAAACGTCAGTTGACAAAGAAGTTATTGCAAAAGAATTGGAGATCGCAAAAGCTCAGATTCTGGCTGAAGGAAAACCTGAAAACATGGTTGAGAAAATCGCAGCAGGTAAACTGAACAAGTTCTTCAAGGAGAGCACACTGTTGCCACAAGCGTTTGTAAAAGACAACTCGAAGACAGTTGCTCAGTACCTTGACAGCGTGTCAAAAGGACTGACTGTGGCTGAATTCAAGCGTGTTGCGATTGGATAATTAAGTTTATTCTGAATGAAAATATGAAAGGAGCTGTGAGGCTCCTTTTTTGTTTTCACCCCTCTCTTCTTGGAATAGAGGCGTATGAGGCAAGTTGATAAAAGAATAGCAGATAGGTTCCCTTTTTGCTTCGTAGCATATTAACCACCACATTTACAGCGCACTTCCCCGCGCGCATTCATCATCCTCATAATTTTATAAAAACCTGAATTTATGGAAAAGCAAGACTACATTGTACGGAATGCAAGACCTGAAGAATTTTTAGAAATCGGGAAGTTGATGGTTGAAGTTTATTCTCAGCTTGAAGGATTTCCAAAAGAAACAGAACAACCTAATTATTATAAAATGCTAGCCAATGTTGGGGAGTTGACGCATAAGCCTGAAACAGAATTGCTGGTTGCGGTTTCTCCCCAAGGTAAGATTGCAGGCGCAGTCGTTTATTTTGGTGATATGAAATTTTATGGTTCCGGTGGAACGGCCACCCTTGAAAAGAATGCAGCAGGATTCAGGTTATTGGCTGTGAGCCCTCTTGCAAGAGGCCAGGGAATTGGAAAGTTTCTCACGGAGGCATGTATTCATAAGGCAAAAGATAAGAAGGTTACGCAAATGATTATTCATACTACCAAGGCCATGCAAACCGCCTGGAAAATGTATGAAAATATTGGTTTTAAAAGATCTGAAGATCTTGATTTTAAGCAGGGAGAACTTCCAGTTTTTGGATTTCGACTTGAGTTGTAGCGGCTTTCACAGCCACTTTCACCACAGAATCTGTGGTAGAAAATTTTCTCATTGAATTAAACCACAATTGTTTTCAACAATGTGTATCCGTCAGTTGTGTTTCCACTTACTGAATCTGCCATGTTTCCATCCAGACTGTTTACAAAAACACCATCATTTGAATTCGAGGTATCGGCTGTGCCGTGATACTCCGCTGTAGCGTATACCGTGTCACAAATGTCTTTTGGAAATGCAATCTGCGTAACCCGGATCGAGGTTCCGTTTGAATTCAAAACTTCCACATGAATATGCGGAGCCCTTCCCGGATACCATCCCGGAAAAATACTGATGAACGAAACCTGCCCGTTGCTGTCGGTAGTTTGACGGCCACGCAGATAGTGAGAAGCAGTTTCAGTACCATACTCAGAGTAATTGCCATCAGCATCGCAATGCCAAACGTCAACAAAAACATTTGCCATGGGCATGCAATTGTTGCTTTGGTCCTGAACGGTAAGTGTCATTAAGAGTGCAACCCCTGCGCGATCAGATACTATATTTTCAAGTACCAAGCTTGCCGGGGTTTTAATCGGAAAAGGTCCCGCTGTCTCACTTGGTGACAAGGAACAGGCGCCATTTGTCGGATCGTCACTCCCACAAGATGCTATCACTGTGCCTAAGCCCACAATTGCTCCAACTCCGGATAACCCTCTTTTGAAGAATTCTTTTCTGTCCATAAAGCCCACTTATTTCAATTTTAACGCTGCCGTGTCATGAATTGTTATGTGAGTGCCGGTTTGGATGTGAAAATTTCCCTTTTTGGCCGCTCAATTTTAATTGCACATCCATAAATCCGAAACTGGCATTGGTTAATTGGTTAAGGTAGGTGTCGGTTTTTAGATATTACTTAACGCCATAATTAAAAACAATCCCCAAATGAAACACACTTATGTTGCACTATTGACTATCGTGGCTGCTGTCCTCCAGTTTGGCTGTGAGGAGAGCGTAGAACAAGGTTTGACTGCTCAAGAACTTGAGCAAAAAGTGATCGACAAAATCGAAAAGAATGAAGGAATCAGTTACGACTTATTCCGTGTTCTTGGCGAAGGTGTCGATGCGGAGACTCTCAACAGACTTAATGCAGCGTCAGAAACACAGGAAGAATTCATCACCAGCGTTGCAACTGAATCTGATGACTATTTTGAGGAAGTAGTTGAGATGAACATGTCTGATTTTAAGGTGGCATCAATTCCGATGCCTTATCGTTCGGCAGAATTGAAAGTCAGAAAGTTGGCAGGAGTAGAGACTGCTAATGCACTTCCGTATTGGGACTGGGAGAAGGATTACAGTGCTCTGATTTTGGAGGAAATTGAGACTCAAGCCAAAGATGGCCACAAGGAATGGATTATCATTGATTCTTTCGATGAGGGCTCGACAGCAGCTAAGTCTATGCCGTCTGAAAGTGTGTCTCTGAATTATGCTAAAGTGAAAATGATGGCATCTGAAATTCATAAAGTTTACATGAACATGAGTTTAACGGATGAGCAAGTGTTAGTAACGATTAATGAAATCATGATAAATCATGATGTGCCGCCTGTCGCGATTGCCTTATTGGTGCCGGCAGTACAAAAAGTGCGCGATGCGGCTGCAAAATCAGAACCTTTCGGAGATGCATTGAAAGTTTATCTTGACGAAACAGTGGGTGAAGCAATTAACGGAGGGTTAAACAGAGATATTATCAGACGGATACATGCTGTAGCCTTTCTTGCAGGACTGCACACGATCATCTTGCCGGAATACGATAATGCAAATCAGGATTTAGCTTCGCTGAGCATTATGCACGCACGTTATCGTGCTGCCATCATGGGAGCTTCAGGTGGTGTTTGGAAAACAACCAACTTCTAATGGTGTCAGAAAAAAACCGATAGGTTTGTCAATACAGGGTGTTGCATATTGTAACACCTTTTTTCTTAACTTATTGTGAACCCGACCTCCTTCTATGCGCCAGCCAGCCGGAAAAAAGACTGTAGCAGTTCCCGCCAATGTTTTATCGATTGAAAAAGTTGAAGAGCTATTGATTTATTTTTCTACGTCTATCAATGATCTTAACACCGAAGAAGAAATTGCCTGGGATTTGGTAAAGAATTGCATCGCTCGAATGAACTTTACAGATTGTGTCATCTACTTTGTCGATCGCAGAAAAAAAGTGCTGGTTCAAAAGGCAGCGCATGGCCCAAAGAATCCGCGAGACTATCATATTGCCAAACCAATTGAAATACCGCTCGGCAAAGGTATTAGCGGTTACGTGGCTGTTTCAGGTATTCCTGAAATTATCACAAACACCGCAACAGACCCCCGGTACATCGTTGATGACGAGAAACGATTGTCGGAAGTAACAGTTCCTATTATTATCGATAATGAAGTGATTGGTATTATTGATTGCGAGCATCCGGAAGGAAATTTTTTTACCCCGCAGCATTGCCGATTGCTTGTAGCCGTTGCTTCGTTTTGTGCGATACGAATTAGCAAATTACGAACTGAACGAAGAGAGGAAAGAGAACGGAATAAACTAATTGCTGCTGAGAAGGGCATGGCAAAGATGCGTCTGCAAATCTTAAATACGCAGTTGGGGCCCCATTTTTTATTTAACTCGATTAGTGCAATTCAGTACTTTTTGATTTCAGACAGTAAAAAAATAGCCTTAAACTATTTATCGTTGTTTAGTAAACTTATTAGAAAATTTCTTGGAAGTCTTGACAAAGATAAGATTTCGGTTCAGGAAGAGGTCACCATGCTTCAATGGTACATGCAATTACAACGCCTGCGTTATGAATCACGATTTCAATACCAGATAGAGGTAGATATGTCGAGCAGTGCCGATGATGTTCAAATACCTCCTTTCCTTGTACAGAGCCTGGCAGAGAATTTCCTGGAGGCAATGATTCCACAAAACAAAGGCAAAAGCCACATTGCTATAAACTTTTCCATTCACGATTCACACGTGGTAATATTATTGTCAATTGAAGCGCAAGACGGATATTTTAATAGTCGGGTGCCGGAATACAGAGAAGGATTTGCGCAATGGTCAGATCATATCGAGGTATACAAAAAAATAAAAAAATATAACATAACTTACCATATCGATGATGCGTGGGTCGATGATCAATTGCTCGTGAGTAAGCGGGTTGAGCTTCGGATACCAAACCTTGCATAATGCACGTAAACCTGAAATATCCCCTTGCATTTCTTCTGTGGGTTCTTGTTATTCCATATTCGTTGTGGGCGCAACAAAGTCCGCAGGGTTTTCGAAGTGTTGTAATCACTGATGTACTCGAAACACCGGTTGATACGTTCTCCATTGAATATGTGAGTGCCCGCCAGGAAACGTTGTTTCATTCTACAAACTCGTTATCGAATGCAAAGATTGGTTTAACGTACTGGTTCCGGCTTGATTTTTACAATGAGAAAGAAAATCTCACAAACTCCGATACGATTTTCCTGGCAACCGGCACCTTGTTTCGGGCGGAGATATTTCTGAAAGATTCAGTGCTTCGATCGATTCATGTTGATTACACAAGTCCTGTTCATTACAGCAAAGCGGGACCTTCCTCACTAACCATACCCATCGCGGTCAGCAGCCTGATTGATGGCCGCTTTCTGTATATGAAAATTCGTTTTTTCAGGGGCACGCCACTCTTAAAGAACTTTGCCTTTAGTTATAATACTGAATCGGGAGAGGTGGTTAACCGAAACTTCGTCAGCATCAGAAGCGTAGAAAGTCAAGTTCCGGTTTTCGTACTCATTGGCATAGCTGGCTTATTGGCAATCCTGAACTTGATTCTGTTTCTGTTCACCCGGGAGCGTCAATATTTATACTACATTTTCTTTTTGATCTTTCAGGTCATTTATTATTCAAGGGGAAGTTCCCTGGTTTCGTATTTCCTTTTTCACGATAAGCACTTTGTTAGTTTCACGGTAACGGAGATGGCACAAGTAGCAGCCAATTTGAGCTACGTGTTGTTTGTGCGATATTTTTTAGAAACCAGAAATACGCTTCCTTTACTCGATAAAATTTTATTAGCGGTTTCCGTTGCATTGATGTTGTTTATCGGTGTTGATACCGTGGTGTTGATTAGTAATCCGTTTTTTGATCAGCAACTTCAGGTCATGAATGCGCAACGTTATTTCATGGCGGCCTTTGCACTGTTGGGTGTTATCTATTTGATGATAAAGGCTACAGGAAACCTTCGGTATTTTGTCATGGGTGGAACGATAGCTTATGCGGGCGGAGCGCTCACGACAATGTTCGGTGGACGATTGGAATACATGATTATTGGCTCCGCAGTAGAGAATGTAATTTTTGCGATTGGTCTGTCGTATAAGATTCGTTCAATCACGGTAGAGAAAATGAAGTTTGAACGCGAAACCAGTCAGGTAAAGATGAGCGCCCTGCGCGCACAGATAAACCCTCATTTTATTTTCAATTCGTTGAACTCGATTCAACATTTAATTTCCAAGAGCGATAAAGTTAATGCGCTGAAATACCTGACGAAATTTTCAACGCTTTTAAGACAAATGCTTGAGAACTCCCTGCACGTCAACATTCCACTGAAGAACGAAATCGAACTATTGAGAATTTACCTCGAGTTAGAGTCGATGCGTTTTGATGGTTCATTTCAATATCAAATAACAGTCAATAATACATTAGATGTCGATAACCTGGAATTGCCAATTCTTCTATTGCAGCCATATGTAGAAAATGCTATTAACCACGGGCTCCTTCCAAAGCGCGATGGGGTAAAGGAATTGCATATTTCTTTTACAGATCATGATCATTATGTAAGATGTGCAATCAAAGATACCGGCATCGGCCGGCAAGCATCTGCCGAGATGAAAAAGGGACTTAAAGTCACAAGGCCGTCTCGCGGATTGGAACTAAGCCAGCAACGACTCAGGTTGATGAATCGAGATCTTAATCTCGATGACCTGATAACGATTATCGATTCCTAAAATGGAACAACCGTTGAAATTAAAATCCCCAAAACCTAAAGAATGTTATGTTAAGAGTTGTAATTGTTGAAGATGAAGTTCACAGCCGC
>DASTYM010000366.1:0-4847 GCA_035764995.1 Cyclobacteriaceae bacterium
CGGCAAGAATAAGCAAACTCAACGCTAACCTTTCCTTAACAGAATATTGCGCAAATGTTGTTATATAATTTATCCAAACAGAAAATTCCGAACTAAGATTTTTTAAAAGTATTCGAGACAGAACAGGTGATCTTTCTAACAAATCCTGAAACCGACTGCGGGGAATAAAAATTAACAGTGACTCCTCCAGTGCTTTGGCTGTTACAGGATGACGTTCGTTGCAAAGCAGAGGACGATAACCAAAGATGTCACCAGGTTCATAAATATAAACGATCTGTTCATTACCGTTTTCAGTTGTTTGAAAAATTTTAATCTTACCCTTTTTCAGAATGAACACGGTATTTGGTAGAGCACCTTCACGAAACAATTCTTGGTTAGTTTTCACCTTTTTCTCTTTACTATTAGCCAGAAGCCACCGTATCTCGTGCTGCGGCAATGATGAAAGAACTGGAATACGATTAATATGAAATTTCGAAATCCTCATTAAACAATACAAACATAGTAGATCAAGTTCATTGGAGATTTGACTTTTGTCAAATCTCATAAGCAACACTTTGGCCTAAACGATTTTAGGTGAGAAATGGCAATTTAATTCTCACTATTTGACTTTTATCAAGAAAAAATCAACGCTTATGTTATTTCTTGAGTCTTTTAAGTTAGCGAAAAATTTTAGGTGCCGCGAGGTATATCCGGAATGGACAACATCTTCAATTTTGTTAGTGAACTGGAGTCACACTATTTAAGATCAATTAAAAGATTAATTCTCCTTGATTATGATGGTACTCTTGAACCTCATAATTGTAATAATAGAGATGTAGCTATGATATCAACGGAAGTAAGGAAATTGTTGAAGGATTTGGCTTCAGATGAATGTAATCAAGTGGCGATTATTAGCGGACGGAAGCGAGACAGTTTGGATTGGTTCGGAGACTTGCCGATTATGCTGGTGGCAGAGCATGGAGGCTTTCATAAAAATTATGGTGAAAGTTGGACGAGGTTCTTTGATGAAAATATTGAGTGGAAGAATAAGGCTTATTCGGCTCTATTAGCATTAACGATTCAATTTGATGGATCTTTTATTGAAGAGAAACACTATTCATTAACGTGGCACTATGGTCGAGGACTTGAAACTATTCCCTTGAATGAGAAAAAGGAGATTTTCACAGCCATAAATTCATTGCCTTATCGAAACGAGTTTTTACTCTATGATCAAGATTTAGCCATCGAATTCCGAACGATCGGTATAAATAAAGGAAGGTTTGCTCGGCACCTAATCCACCAGGAAGGAAATGATTTCGTGATTGCAATTGGAGATGGTACAACTGATGAGGACCTTTTTGAAGGAGCGGGGAAATCAAATTTTACAATCAAAGTTGGCAAAGATATTGGGTCATCGGCAAGATTCTTCCTTGCCGACCAACATGAAGTTCTACACTTGTTAAGTAGATTCGCAGTCTTGTCAAAGCGACTACAAGGTAAAATCCGATAAATTGCATAGAAGGATTTGTCAGTATGATGAAACTCGGTAGAAAAGCCGCGCAAATTATCAACGTAGCGCCTTCCTGGATAATACGCAAAATTTCTAATAAGCAGTTCCTGATTGCGGGTGCTGTAATAGTCGGGTTGTGGGCTGGCTTGACAGCAGTCCTTTTGAAAATCAGTGTGCATTATTTGCATGGCTGGTTACATGTATTGGGACAGCATTACAATTGGATTTACTTTGTGTCCCCAGGCATTGGAATTTTAGCAACCTATGTTTTTATTGAACTAATTCTAAAAGGAAATCTCCTAAAGGGCACTTCTCATGTCTTGTTTTCCATTGCAAGAAAATCTTCCATTCTTCCCCGAAGTGAAATTTTCAGTCATGCCGTGACCAGTGCGCTAACAGTCGGTTTGGGTGGATCAGCCGGGCTTGAATCCCCAATTGTTCAGACAGGTTCAGCCATAGGTTCTACATTTGCTTCCTTTTTTCCGGTTGGATATAGAGACCGAACTTTGTTGCTTGCTTGCGGTGCCGCAGCAGGTATTGCTACTGCTTTTAATGCCCCGATTGCAGGTGTGTTATTTGCGCTAGAAGTATTGCTTGTTGATGTAAGTATCTCAGCATTTATACCGCTGTTGATTGCGGGAGCGACAGGAGCTTTATGCTCCAAAATCATACTGAATGAAAATATTCTACTGTCTTTTAAACAAGCAGGAAATTTCAACTACTATAATGTTCCATTATATATCCTTCTCGGAATTTTATGCGGGCTGATTTCAGTCTTCTATATTCAAACATTTGTAAAATTAGAAATCTTTTTTTCAGGCACATTCAAATCGAAAATTGTAAAATTGATTGTAGGAGCAAGTCTGCTTGGCGGGGTCGTCATACTTTTTCCTGCATTGTTCGGAGAAGGTTACAACTCAATTACCTTGCTAGCCAACCAAAAACCAGAGGAGCTTTTCAGGTGGAGTATATTGGGAGATTTTATTTTACAATCTCCATGGATAATAGGGATCTCGATTCTCATCATAAGCTTAATTAAAGTATTTGCAGTCTCCTTAACATTAAATGCGGGTGGAAATGGCGGTAATTTTGCTCCCGCGTTATTTGTTGGCGCGTGTCTTGGATTTTCTTTCGCATTTCTCATGGGCACTTCAGGTTTGGCGAATGTTCCAACTTCGAATTTTTGCCTGGTAGCAATGGCTGGAGTACTCACAGGTATCTTCCATGCGCCACTGACAGGTGTTTTTTTAATAGCTGAGCTTACGGGTGGTTATGAGCTCATGATCCCATTAATGATTGTCTCAGCAATTAGTGCTGGGATTTCACGCTACCTCAACCCTCGATCATTAGATGAGGAGAAACTCAGTATAAGTGACTCTCCGCTATCACTTAATAAAGATTCTCATGTACTCTCCGAATTATCGTTGAAAGCATTTATTGAAAAAGACTTCATAACAGTTCCGCTAGGCTCCACGCTGCAGGTGCTGGTAGATTCTATAGCTCGTTCAAAGAGAAACATTTTTCCGGTAGTTGATGGTCATCAAAAGCTCATGGGTGTTATTGCGCTTGAAGATATACGTGAAATAATGTTCAACTCATCTGTGTACAACTCTGTTTTGGTGGACAAACTCATGAGAAAACCGATTGTAACAGTTTCGGTTTATGAAGAAATGGGGGTTGTAATGGAAAAATTTGATAAGACTGGTGTGTGGAATATTCCGGTGCTCGATGGAGACAGGTATATTGGATTCGTTTCAAAATCCAGAATTTTTTCCAATTACAGGGAGAAATTAAGAGACGATTAATGAATTTAGTAACCTATGCTGTTCCAATCTGCCGCAGCCGTCAGCCTAAATCCTGACTATTCGGTAAAAACATTAACTGCACCATTAAAAAACATTAGGTGCACTAGACAATAATAATATATCCCTCAAGAGAGCCTCTTCGCCACTTCATCCCAATTAATCACATTGAACCAATTCGCAACATACTCATTCCGCTTGTTCTGGTACTTTAAATAGTATGCATGTTCCCACACATCAATTCCTAATACCGGAGTTCCTTTAAAATCAGAAGCATCCATCAGGGGATTATCCTGATTTGGTGTGGAGCCAATTTTTAGTTTCCCATTTTCAGTAACCAACCACGCCCAACCTGATCCAAATCTTGTCATCGCAGCCTGCGTGAATTGCTCTTTGAATTTGTCGAACGAACCAAAAGCTCCGTTAATGGCATCACTTACTTTACCTGTGGGTGCTCCACCGCCATTTGGTTTCATCACAGCCCAAAAGAAATTGTGATTCCAGGCACCGCCACTGTTGTTGCGCGCTTTTGCGGAAAGCTTCGAGGCATTCTTGAAAAATTCTGCCTCCGATGTATAGGAAATATTTTCAGCTGTGATCGCGTCATTTACATTCTTAATGTATGCTGTGTGATGTTTTGAATAATGGATGTCCATTGTCAAAGCATCAATGTTTGGCTCTAATGCTTCTTTCGCGTACGGCAACGGATTTTGTGTGAATTGAAAAGCAACATTATTTTTTGACACGGCACCAACAGCCTCCGAGATCAATGAAGATCCGATCGTTGTAGCAAGTGTGAGTTTCAGAGAATCGGCAATAAACTTTCTTCTGGTCGTTTTCATTTTATTTTTATTTAGATCGCTTGATTTCTCAACAATTAACAGTGTATTCGGGTTCAGGCAGGCAAGTAAATTTACTTAAAAATAAGTAGCTTGCAGTAACTAACTGATAGCATTATGAGTGACATATTATACAACGAAATTCCCTCCCTTGATCTGGCCGATTTTTATGGAGGGGATCCCGTCAAGAAGAGCAAATTTGTTGCCGCTTTAGGCGAAGCTTACAACAACATTGGCTTTGTAGCCATTCGCAATCATTATTTAACTGACGAATTATCAGCCAGGCTGTATACTACCATTAAAAAATTCTTTGCTCAGCCGGATAACGTAAAGCAGAAATATGAAATACCGGGTCTTGCCGGTCAGCGTGGATATATTGGAAAAGGAAAAGAACACGCCAAGGGCCGTAACACAGGCGACCTGAAAGAATTTTATCACGTAGGTCAGGAAGTTATCGATGGCGATCCGATCAAACAGGAGTATCCCGACAACGTGTGGCCTGATGAAATCAAGGAGTTCAAGGAAATCAGCCTCGATGTATATCAGCGATTAGAAAAGACAGGTGTGCATATGTTGCGTGCCATTGCTTTGTACCTGGGCTTGCCAGAAAATTATTTTGACTCTCGTGTGAAGAATGGCAATAGCATCCTTCGCCCGATTCATTATTTCCCGATCGAAGATCCGGATTCTGTTCCAGCCGATGCTGTGCGTGCAGCA
>DASTYM010000367.1:0-4878 GCA_035764995.1 Cyclobacteriaceae bacterium
GATTTCAATATGCACTTAAAAGGAAATGATATCCACACCGTTTGGGTAGTGAAAAAACCAACAACCGATGGCATCGTAACCGGAATTGAAGTTTTCGACAATAAGAAAAATATGATTGTTCAATTCTTTGGACTACGCAAACCCGGAATCCCCGAGTTGAACAGGTGGAGAGAATTGGTGGACAGCTTACCGAAGCTTTAGTAATTAGTAATTAGTAATTAGTACTAAATTCTGAATACCAATTACTGATTACCGATTACTGATTACTGATTACCGATTACTGTTACCGATTACTGATTACTGATTACCAATTACCAATTACTACTTCTCCAACTGCATCAAATACTTCTTCGGAGTAACTCCAAATTTTTTCCTAAACGCAGCGATAAAGTGACTGGGGTTTGTATAACCAATTTGAGTTGCTACCTCATTCACTTTATATTTTTTAGTGTCCAACTGCAGGCGCGAATAGTCAAGCTTGTGATCCAGTAGGTAACCGTACACGGTATTCCCGTAAATTTCTTTGAATCCTACCTTGAGTTGAAACTCATTGAGCCCGGCTAGTTTTGCAAGCGCTTTGAGGCCGGGTGGATTGTCAATATGTTTCAAGAGATATTCTTTAGCATTCTTGATTTTCCGAACCGTTTCTTCATTGTTGAGGAACGGGCAGCTTTCCGTGTTGGCCTTTTTTTCCGAAAAATAGAGACTGAGCAATTCGAAGATTTTACCATGCAGATAAAGTTGCCTTGCATTTTCGCTCAGATTGATGTTAAAGAGTTGGGTAAGCGTCACCATGAGCATGGAAGGAATTTCGCGCTCATCATAAAACTTATAATTAACGTTTTCGGCTCTTAAAAAGGGTAGTGGCTCATGTGTGAAAAGTTTGTGAAGACTCTCCAGTGGAATAAACAACAATACCATTCTTGATTCAGGGGCTAATCGAATTGTGAATGGCAAGTCACTTTCCGGATTGTACATGAAATAGTTGCGCTGTTTCTGAATTTCGCGGCTGTAATGCGGGCCAAATTCAAAGCGGGCACTTCCTTCCAAACAAAAATAAAAGTGGATGTTTTTTCTGTTCAATTGACTCGGTATTACCGCACTTTCATCTTCTTCATTCTCCACGGTAATCAGACGGATTTCGTCCTGATCGAATAAAACACGCTCTATCCTTTTATGGGTATTAACAGCTTCAAGAATCATGGGGCACAAGTCTAAATTATGCCACCAAATTCGGAAAAAACATTGAGAAAATTGCCATAAAAAAGATGATTTTAATCATAAAATGCCCAAAAAGGTAATTTTTGTCAGCTTGTTATTAATCGTACTTTTTTGGGTATTTTATTAGACGATCCTTCTCTAATCTTGCACCGTTCCTGTAGGATTTTCGCAGGTTGTTGTCATGTATAAATCTATAGTTGCTCTCGTTCTTTGCATCGCTTCGCTGTCAGGATTTAGTCAGGTTCGTATCCGATTTAGCGATAAAATTACGGGTGAGGACATTGAAGGTGTTGCCGTGTTGATGAAAGATAGTCAGCAAGTCTTTGGGGTTTCTGATAGTTATGGCATCGTTGAGACTAATCCTGATAAATTTCCGGTTACCCTCGTTACTTCTCACATTTCATATTCACAGCACGAATTTGAAATTACCCAGGCTGGTGAAGTTTCTATTGAGCTTGAACAATCTGTATCTATCCTCGATGACGTGATTGTTACTGGACAGTATGAACCAACTTCGATCAGAAATTCGGTTTACAAGGTTCGTGTCTTGAATGAAGATAGAATCAAAACTCAGGGAACTGCCAAACTTCAGGATGTTTTAAGCACGGAATTAAACATTCGCTTTCAACAAGATCCGGCCCTGGGTGTTTCCACGATTTCCATGCAAGGTCTTCCGGGTCAAAACGTAAAGGTCCTGGTAGATGGTGTACCGATGGTTGGCAGACAGGCAACAACCAATGCAGTTGATCTGAACCAGATCAACATCAATACAATCGAGCGTGTTGAAATTGTAGAAGGCCCGATGTCAACCATTTATGGTGCCGATGCATTGGCCGGGGTCATTAATATCATTACGAAAAAGCCGGAACAGGAAAAACTTTCAGGTTCCGTTAAACTTCACGAAGAGTCCGTGGGTGATGAGTACAGTTTCTTCGAAGAAGGTTTGCATCAGCAAAATATCAATCTTGGCTATCAATGGAACTCCTGGTATGCATCTGCTGATTTAGCCCATACCAATAATGGAGGTTGGGTTGGTGATGCAACCGGCAGAGAAAAGCAATGGAATCCCAAAACGCAGTGGCTGGCCGGTTCAACAGTTGGTATTCGGAAAAATACCTGGGATGTATTCTATCGTTTGGATTACCTGAATGAAAATATTTATAACCCTGCGGAGTATAGCGGCAATGAGGCACTTGATCAACACTACATTACGAATCGCTTCATGCATCAACTTCAGGGCAAGGCGCAGCTTGGAGAGAAGTGGGACTTTAATGGAATTCTTTCCTACACCGACTATTCGCGTAAAACACAAACCACTACAGTTGATAAAACAACTGGTGAAGAAACATTGGCTTTGGGTGCCGGTCAGCAGGATGTTACCAGCTACAATGGCGCTACCATTCGCGGAACATTTCAATATAAAATTTCAAACAAACTCTCGCTTCAACCTGGTTATGATGTGAACCTGGAGACTGGTTCGGGCGGACGATTGAAGGAAGGAACAAATAGCATTAGTGATTATGCATTATTCCTTTCTGCCGAGATAAAACCTGTTTCATTTATGAGCATTCGTCCCGGTATTCGTGTAGTCAGAAACTCTGTTTATCAGGCGCCTCCGGTTATTCCGTCTATCAACACTAAATTTGAAATTTCCTCCAGGCACGACATCAGGTTGTCGTACGGACGAGGCTTTCGTGCACCCTCGCTTCGTGAATTATACTTTGATTTCTTCGACTCAAATCACTCCATTGTAGGGAACCCAAATCTGGAAGCTGAGTTATCGCATAGTATCAATGCTTCCTGGAACTGGTACGCAGTTAAAGATGCTTCGCTTTCCTACACATCTACGGTGAATGGTTTTTATAATTCCATCGATAACATGATCAACTATGCTACGGAAGGAACAATAACCACGCTCATCAACATTGACAAATACAAATCACAGGGATTTACCTGGACGAACTCACTACAAACTAATTCTCTTAACCTTTCTGCCGGCTTTGGATACACTGGCCGTTACAATCAATATTCAAGTGCGGATAGCGAGCTGCCTCATTTCACATGGTCACCTGAGTTGAATGCATCAGCGAGCTATACATTCCAGTATGCCGGACTGACAACATCGTTGTATTACAAGTTTACCGGTCAGACGCCATTTTACGAACCCGATCCAGCCAACGATCCACCTGTTCACCTTGCGAAAGCAGGATCATATCACTGGGCTGATTTTACAATCCAGAAAACATTCCTGAAACGATTCAGTACTTCGCTGGGCGTGAGGAACCTATTTGATGTAACGCAAGTGAGATCGACCGCATTGCAAACCGGAACACATTCCAGTGCTGGATCCAGCCTGGTAGGCTGCGGACGTTCTTTTTTTATGACACTAACATTTAATCTTTAAACTAAATAACTATGAATAAAATGAAGTACCTGATGTTGATTGTTGGCTTATGTGCGAGCTTGATGAGCTGTGAAGATGATCCGAAGCTCCCAGACAATGAAGTTGGATTTGAAGCCGCTGTAGCCGGAATTTCTGCAGAAGAAACAAGTTTAGATATCAATATTGCTTTATCGCGTAAAGCTTCAAGCGATGTAACGTTAACTGTTGGACTCACTTCTACCGGAATTATTTACGGAACTGATTTCACAACCTCACCGGAGGCTTCTAATAATGTAATTTCTGTTGTTATTCCGAAAGGAGAAATAATTGGTACAATTACATTATCGAAAGTAAATGGTGTCGGTTTCACCGGTGACGAAGAAGTGTCGTTCTCGATTACCGCAGTTGAAGGTAGTCCCGTGCTTAGTGAAATTACCGAGATCAAAGTGTCGTTCTCTGAGATCACCGTTGTTAACGGTGCGTTGAACATCCTCGGAGGCGGAGCAGCCTATCCCAATAAAGTATTTATTGATTTAAGTGGTAATCGCCAGACATCTGTTGCTCGTACATCATGGGACTTTGGCTTTAGTTCAGGTGATGATTTTCGTGTCATCCTTAATTCTTCTAATGGAATGATGGCACGTGCTCTTGATAAAACCAATTTGAATGATGTAACAGCTGCCGATACTGCAGGTTTTGGTAAACAACTTTCACTGAGCGCGGTGTTTGCGGCTATTACCAGCAACTCTCCTCCGGCATGGGTGTCTTCAGCGATTACCTGGATTGATGATCCAACTGGAAATTTAGCAGGCACAGCAATCGCAGGAGTTTCTGCAACTGCTGCTGACAACAAAGTTTATATTGTTAACCTGGGCGATGGCCCTGGTACACCAGCGCCAAACCTGGGATGGAAGAAAATCAGAATCGTTCGCAATGGAAACGGATATACGCTTCAACATGCTAATATCAATGCTACTACATTTTCTGAAATTCAAATCGCCAAGGATGCGACTTTCGCATTTCAGTATGTGAGCCTGGCAACTGGTTCAGTGAGTGTTGAGCCAGCTGTTAAAAAGTGGGACATTGCCTGGACTGGCTTCACGAACTCAACAAATTTTGGGTCTGGCCCAGTGCCTTATTATTTCCAGGATATCATTCTTCAGAATACAACAGGTGTGCAGACAGTTCAAATTCTGACCTCTACAAAAACGTACGAGGCATTCGCTGAAAGCGATCTTACCGGATTGGATTTTGGTACCCAAAGCCAGGTTAAG
>DASTYM010000368.1:0-22711 GCA_035764995.1 Cyclobacteriaceae bacterium
TAAAATTGAGTACACCACCTCAACACCCCAAACACAATACAAGAACCTGATTGATATGCAGGGAATGGGTAAACGTTGGACAAACCTGGACCCTGCAACCGGAACTCTTGTAACTGATCTTGCCACATTGGAAAGTATGAATCAAAACACAACGATGTGGTCTCCCTATATGGCACGGTATGTTTTCAGTGACTGGGCTGTAGAAGATGGCTCATTTTTAAGATTGAATACATTAACGCTGGGTTATACGTTGCCAAATTCTCTGGCCGGCAAGATAAAAGCATCTAACCTCAGACTGTATGTGACAGGTTACAATGTGTTTGTGCTTACCGATTACTCAGGTTTTGATCCGGAGGTATCGACCAGAAGGAGAACTGCTCTTACTCCGGGTGTCGATTATTCTCCTTATCCAAGAAGCAGGCAGATCGTTGTTGGTTTAAATCTAAATTTTTAATCACATGACAAAGTTAGCTATGAAAAAGATATTGTTTCTTATTGTAATCGTTGGCATAAGCATCTTATCGGCATGTGATGATTACCTAGACGCGCCAACTAAATCATCATTGGATGAGTCAGTCATTTTCTCAACACCAGATTTGGCAAAAGGTGCAGTTGATGGAATAAAGGTTCCCTTTGGAGAAACGAACTCCTACCGCGGTCGATTTTTGCCTTGGTATGGAATGAACACAGATGTGGAATGGTTTAATGCTTCTCAGACTGCAGGTGATAATGCAGATTTAGCAGTATACAACTCCAAGCCCAACAACTCGAACATGAATACGTCCAACAATGCATGGGCTATGATGTATTCAGGTATTGAACGTGCGAATATTTGTGTGAAAGGAATTCGAAATTTCGGAAAGCCAGCTCCTGGAAATGAGTTAGGATATTTGCTTGGTGAAGCATTAACCCTAAGAGCAGTGTATTATGCTGACCTGCTCAAGGCGTGGGGAGATGTAGTATCACGCTTTGAACCAATCAATACGGAAACACTTTACCTTGGAAAAACAAATCGGGATGAAATTTATAAGCAGTTGATCGCTGATCTGGAAGAAGCAGCCACGCTGGTACCCTGGCCAAACGAAACCGCAGCAACAGCCTCCGTAGAAAGAGTTAGTAAGGCTTTTGTAAAGGGCCTGCGTGCTAAACTTTGCCTCGTTGCCAGTGGCTACTCACAATATCCCGATGGAATTCGCAGAAGCAATGATCCCGAATTGTCAGTTTCCGCTTTATACCCAATTGCCCTTCAGGAATGCAGGGATGTTATTAATAGTGGAACTGTTCGCCTGGATCCTTCTTTCGAAAACGTTTTCCGCAATCTCAATAGAGATATTGTAGCAGCTGGCAATGAGTCACTATGGGAGATACCTTTTTCTGATGGCCGTGGTCGTGTATTGTTTACGTTTGCAGTTCGTCATAACAATAATGACCAGCATCATGCAAATGGTAACAACCGAGGTGGTGCGGGCGGCCCACTCCCAAATGTATTTTACGATTATGATGTGAAGGATAAGAGACGTGATGTTTCATGCGTTCCCTATCGATACGGTAATGCAACTGCCGGCTTTGCCAAGCAAGAACTTGTTGGCTTAAACACGTGGTATTTTGGAAAATATAGATATGAATGGATGGATCGCTTTGTTACATCAACAAACGATGATGGAGTAAACGACTTGTATATGCGATACGCAGAAGTGTTGATGATGGCTGCTGAAGCCGCTAACGAGGTTGAAGGCCCGGCAGCAGCCGCACCATATCTGAAAGAGATTAGAAAGCGCGCCTTCAACTCAGCCGATTGGGGAACAAAAGTTGACGCCTATGTTGATGCGCTCACAACCAAAGAGGCAATGTTCACCGCCATTGTAGATGAACACAAATTTGAATTCTGCGGAGAAATGAAACGTAAGCAAGCACTCATTCGCTGGAATTTGCTGAAAACAAAAATCGATGAAGCAAAGGCTAAAATGTTTGCATTGAGAGACAGAACGGGCGAATATTCAGATGTTCCTCAAACATTGTATTACAAAACAGATACGGATAATGAAACACTTATTATCTACGGACTGAACCGTGGTGAAACTGTAAACCCGGGTGCTGGATATAGTTCTATCAATTATGTTAACGGCTCCACAGCGCTTGCTGACTCTAAGATCAATACGATTTATACAAATGATCCTGATACCAGGCAGTTTTGGCCAATCTGGCAAGTGTTCCTGGATGGAAGTAACGGCTTATTGACAAACGACTATGGATATTAATTCGAAGCTCCCTATGAAAAATAAATATTTGTCTATATCATTTATTGCAGGCCTGTTCCTGACATTCGGTTTTGTCTCATGCGATGACAAAATTGATCCCCCAATTGAAGAAGTTCAATATAGTCGCGTATTGACACCAACAGGTCTTACGGGGATTGTTGTAAATCTTACAACAATTGAATTGAACTGGAGTGTTCGTGAAGATGCCGATTACTACGTTGTCGAATTCAGCGAAGATAATCTTGAGTTCAATTCAATTATGAGAACGGTTACTGTCGAACCTGGCGAATTGCCGGTACGAGAAACCTTTTTTGGTGACACACAGTATTCAGCTCGGGTAAAAGGCGTTAGTAACGATGGCGTACCTGATTCAAAGTGGTCAGCGCTAACGCTGAAAACCAGTCCGGAGCAAATTCTTTTACCAATTAATTTGAGCCAGGATATAGGAATAACGCAAGCTACACTTAAGTGGCCCGCTGGTCAGACAGCTACCCGTTTTGTGATTAATCCTGGTAATATTACACGTGACATCACTGCTGATGAAGTTGCTGCAGGACAGGCGATCCTTGACAACCTGAATTCGTACACTGAATACAGTGTTCTAATGTATGCAGGTAACAGCCAGCGCGGAAGTACAGCGTTTAAGACACTATTTGATAAAAACTGTGCCACATGTGTAAACTTAACTCCTGGCCAGGATATCAGTGATGCAATTACTGCAGCTGCTCCGGGAAGTACGATCGTGCTGGCACCGGGCACCTACCCTGATGAAGGCGCAATTGTAATCAATAAAGCAATAACTGTTCAGGGAGCGTTATACTATAACTTGCCTGTTGTTTATGCAGGCTTCTCTTGCAATGTAGCTGTGACATCTTTTGCTGTAAAAGATGCTGTGTTCCGTGGTGATAGTGCAGTTCCTTTAAATAATTTCTTTACCGCGACCTCAGGGATTAACCTGACTGCGCTTTCCATTGAAGGCTGTGAAATTCGTAATTATGTAAACAGCTTCTTATCCAGTACAGCCACAAGTGGCGTAACGTTCGGTTCTATGAATGTTAAAAACTGTTACGTGCATACCATAGCAGGAGGTGGGGGTGATGGAATAGATTTTCGTGGTGGAACGGTGGGTTCTCTAACAGTTGAGAACAGCACATTTGCCAACGGATTCAGAGCGTTCCTTCGCATGCAGACTGCCAGCAATACATTGTTTAAGAACTGTACTTTCTATAAAATATGCGCGCTGGATAACAGTAACAATACCGGAATTTTTAGAGCGGGTGGCACTGCTGGCACGAATAACTTGCTTGAGGTTCGCAACTGTTTGTTTTCTGAAACAGGTGTTGCAGCTCCGGTGAATACTGGCTCTGGTAACTTCTGCAGGAATGCCAGTAATATGGTTGCAGCTCCAACCTATGCAAACAACAATATTTCTGGTTGCCTTAATTTGCTGGTAGGACTGTATACGACAGCAGCGGCTATTAGTGCTTCAGAATTAAATCCGGGATTCGTAAATGCTCCGGCAGGCAATTTTAAAGTAACGAATCAAACGATTATCACTAACAATATTGGTGATCCTCGATGGTTAAAATAGAGCAGGATTAGTTTAGATTGGTTTTTCAAAAGTGTGGCTCTGCCACACTTTTGATTTAATTAATCATGACATGAGAATTAAGATCACATTCTTCAAAAAAGTTGTATTGTTGGTAAGCATGATTGCCCTGATATCGCTGGATTTTCCATCGAAAAAAATTACCGTTTACCTCATTGGCGACTCAACCATTTCAATTAAGGAGACAAAAGCCTACCCTGAAACAGGGTGGGGGATGCCCTTCGCGAATTTCTTTGATTCAACGGTAGTGGTAGATAATCGTGCTAAAAATGGAAGGAGCACACGGACTTTTATTTCGGAAAACAGATGGCAGCCCATCGTTGATCAATTAAAGGAAGGTGATTATGTTTTCATTCAGTTTGGTCACAATGACGAGTCTAAAGAAAAGGTTGATCGCTATACGACACCTGAAGAGTACAAAATGAATCTTTCGAAATTCATTGATGAGTCACGCACCAAAAAAGCAATTCCCGTTTTGTTAACACCTGTAGCGAGGCGAAAATTTAAGGATGGAGTGCAGCAGGAAACGCATGCTGAGTATTCCGCCCTGGTTCGTCAAACCGCAAAAGAGAAAAATGTAGCATTTATCGATTTGGATTCAAAGAGTACGGAGCTTTTGCAGAAATATGGTGAAGAAAAATCCAAGCTGTTGTTTTTGCAATTGGAACCGGGTGAACATCCGAACTATCCGGAAGGAAAAAACGACAACACACATTTTAATGAGCTGGGTGCCAGAGTCATCGCGCAACTTATTTTATCCGAAATAAAGAATTCAAAACTTGAGCTAGCCGACAGAATTATAAAACCATCAAAATGAAATTTCACTACAAAATTATAGGATCACTTGTCTTGCTTTTTTTGTTGCAGCAATCGTGTAAAACAAATGACGCAAGCACAGCAACATCATCAGACCCATGGAGCAAGGCTGATTCGATCCTTGTCAGGATTGTGCCGCCAACATTTCCGGATAAAGACTTTAACATCACTGATTACGGTGCAAAAGGAGATAGCATTACAGATTGCACGGAAGCATTCGCAAAAGCAATTGCTGCTTGTAATGCTGCAGGAGGAGGGAAAGTTGTTGTTCCTGAAGGAAAGTTTTTAACGGGACCCATTCATCTTAAGAGTAACGTTAACCTGCATGTCTCAAAAGGAGCTGTGGTGTTGTTTAGTCGCGATACAAAAAAATATCTACCGCAAGTTTATACCCGTTTTGAGGCCGTTGAATTAATGAACTACTCTCCCTTAATATATGCTTATGAGCAGGAGAATATTGCCATCACAGGCGAAGGTGAACTTAATGGCCAGGCTAATGATGAAAATTGGTGGTTCTGGAAAGGTCGTTGGGGCCATGCTGGACAAGAACGTCAAAAGAAAGAAGGTGCTCCCGATCAAAAAGAGGCCAATGAACGCCTGAAGAAAATGGCCGAAAATGGAGTGCCAGTAAAGGATCGCATATTCGGTGAAGGTGATTACTTGCGCCCGAATTTTGTTCAGCCTTATAAATGTAAAAATGTGTTGATCGAAGGCGTTACGATTAAAGAGTCACCGATGTGGATCATCCATCCGGTGCTTTGTGAAAACGTAACGATAAGAAAAGTAAAAGTAATCAGCCACGGGCCGAACAGTGATGGCTGTGATCCTGAGTCATGCAAAGATGTGCTCATTGAGGATTGCTTGTTTGATACCGGGGATGATTGCATCGCTATCAAATCAGGTCGCGATCATGACGGAAGACGTGTGAATGTTCCCAGCGAAAATATTATTGTTAGAAATTGCACCATGAAAGATGGCCATGGTGGCGTGGTGATTGGCAGCGAGATTTCAGGAAACGTTCGGAATGTGTTTGCAGAGAATTGCGAAAT
The DNA here is from genome assembly GCA_035764995.1 of Cyclobacteriaceae bacterium. GTDB lineage: Bacteria > Bacteroidota > Bacteroidia > Cytophagales > Cyclobacteriaceae > UBA2336. Next base: position 5,733 of record DASTYM010000368.1, read on the forward strand.
GAGCAGTCCGTATTTAGACAGGGCACTTCGTTTGAAGTCTAATTCAAGAAGGGGAGGAATTATTGAAAATGTTTTCATGCGTAACTGTACCGTTGGCGATGTTGCCGATGCTGTTGTGCATGTGTTTATGTTTTATGCAAATGAAACAGGCGATAATCATCCAATCGTTAGAAATATCCAGGTGAAAAACGTGACCAGCAAAAAATCAAATTATGGAATCTACATCGAGGCTGAAGAAGAATACCCTGTAGAGGGAATTGTGATTGAAGATTGCTCTTTTGAAAATGCCGCAAAAGGTAATTTGATTAAAGGCTATAAAGATTTAAAACTTGTGAATGTTAAGATTAATGGAGTAAAACAGTAAACAGTATTCGGTAATCGGTAACCGGTATAACCGATAACCGATTACTGATTACTGATTACTGATTACTGATCACCGATTACCAAATAAAACGCTATGAAAAACATACTCTACATATTACTCAGCGCTTGCTTAATAGCCTCCTGCGCTTCACCTGAGGAAAAAGAATTTCCTGAATCATTTACAGTGAGCATTACAAACCCGCTTGACTCAGTCCGGGAACAGGTGATGATCTTTGTTGGGGCTGATAAGCTAAAAAGTGATTTCAATCCAAAGGCTTTTATTGTTATTGATGAAGGAAAGGAAATCGGAAGTCAATACAATAATAGTGATACTGATCTTAAAGGAATTGTATTCGTTGTAGATCATCTCCATGAAAAAGAAACCAAAACAGTAACAGTTCGATACAAGAAAGAGGGGGAGTCGAAACACAGCTACACCAAACGCACACAGGCCGAGTTATCGCATAAGATAAATGGTGAGTGGAAAGAGCGTGAATATATCGGTGGAGAATTTAAGAATGTGGATTTCCTGCGTGTTCCACCTGAGCATAAAGATCACTCATGGTTCATCCGGTATGAAGGCCCGGGATGGGAATCCGATAAAGTAGGGTATCGTTTCTATCTCGATCAGCGTAATGCAGTAGATGTTTTTGGAAAAACAGTTCCCGAAGTTGTTTTGCAAAAAGCGGGACTCGATGGTTTTGATTCGTATCATGAATTGCAACCATGGGGGATGGATGTGTTGAAGGTGGCAAAGTCACTCGGTGTTGGTTCGATCGGATATTTGCGTGATACTGCAGCCGTTCGGGTAGAGGTTACAGATAGTGTAACGAGCCGCATCACAGAGAATGGAGATGTGTATTCTTCTATTCTGACCAATTATTACGGATGGAACACCGGAAATACTAAAACTGATTTAGCATCTCGCTTATCAATTCATGCCGGCACTCGCGCAACGCACAATCTTCTTACAGTTAACAATGATGTAGACAATCTTTGCACCGGACTCATTAAGGATGCCAATGGAAAACTTTTCAGTAAAGAGGGCGATGAAACCAGCTATGGATACATTGCAACCTATGGTAAGCAAAGTCTTAACAAGGATAATCTTGGAATTGCAGTGTTGTTTAAGCGTTCTGATTTAATTGAGTTGACAAAAGATCAATACAGCCATATCGTAAAACTGAAACCATCAAATGGTAAATTGGATTACTATTTTGTCGCAGCATGGGAGAAAGAACCTGGTGGAATTAAAACAGAAGAACAATTTGTAACCTATTTGGACAAATTAGCAAGGGAACTTGCGAATCCTGTACAGGTAGAAGTCAATGTGAAATAGGATGAGAAGATTATTGTTTATCCTGATTGTTTGTTGTTTCTCGTGCAAGAGTGAGGGGAGTGATCATGTTCTTGTTACAGTTAAACGCAAGTATCCAATTCCAAAAAGTAGCGAAGAGGTAAAAATTGCAATTCCCTGGAAAGCATTGACCAAACAAATGCCTGCCGCCTTAATGGGTGTTAAAATTACCGATCAAAATTTTGGAAGAAGTGTAACTTTTAAAATGGTTGATTCAAATGGCGATCGAGCTATTGATTTCCTGATGATCAATTACAAGTTTGAGTCTACAGAGCCGATTTTTACTTTTCTGATTGAGCCGGATCAAGCACCATCGGCACGGATTGCAGAAAAAATCGAGACAGATCCCCGCTTGGAGATTTCTTTTCTGTCTCCATTTCCCGATTACGAAAAAGAAAAAGGCCCTGTAAAAGACATTGCCTCTAAAATTGTCGAAAGCACGATCAATACGTATCCAAACATTGCCGACTTCCCGATTTACGCTCCCAATCGTTGGAACTACGAATACAGTTTCTTCCTGGCAGGAGGTTATAAGCTGGGAAAAAATAAAAACAACCAGGCATTTATCGATTATCCTCAAAAATGGGTTGATAGTTTTATTACTGACAACAACTTTAAAGAAGGAGTGTATGACATGAGCGAGTATAAACTTGATGATGTTATTCCCGCTCGTCTTGCAATCTTATTTCATCAACAAACCGGTAATTCAAAATATAAAGCAATTGCAGATACAATTGCTCTGCAATTGAAGCGCCAACCTAAAACTTCTGATGGCGGATATTGGCACAAGCAAATCTACCCGAATCAAATGTGGCTCGATGGCGTTTTTATGGGAGACGTCTTCAGCATGCAATATGCTCAGGCTTATAACCAGCCGGAATGGTACGATGAGGCGATCAAGCAAATCAAATTGATTTATCAACACACACGGGATGAGAAAACCGGACTACTCTATCACGGATGGGATGAATCTAAAAATCCGGTATGGGCGCATCCGCAGAAAGGAACTTCACCTGAGTTTTGGGGAAGAGCCGTTGGCTGGTATGCGATGGCTTTGATTGAATGCCTAGACTACCTCCCTGAAAATCATCCCGAAAGAAAAAATGTGATCAAAATCTTTCAGGATGTTGCAGCAAGTGTAAAGAAGTATCAGGATAAAAAAACGAGCCTGTGGTTTCAAGTGTTGGACAAGGGAGATAAACCAGGCAACTGGATCGAAACTTCATGTTCCGCTATGTTTGCTTACACTTTTGCAAAAGGAAATCATAAAGGCTACCTGGATAAATCATTCTTAACCAGCGCACAACAAGCATATGACGGATTGTTGAAAAATTACGTTTACGTTGATGGAAAAGGAAATTTGCACCTTGACAGAACAGTAAAGGTGGGCACCTTGAACCCTAAAACATCAAAAGGAGATTTTCAATATTATATAACTACAGAATGCCGGATTGATGATTACAAAGGTTTGGCAGCGTTGTTGTATGCGAGTATTGAATTAGAAAGATAAAAGTCACCGGTTGCCAGTCTCCGGTCACCGGTAACTGGCGACCGGCAACCGGAGACTGGTAACCGGTAACCGTTAACCCGAATAGAGTCGACCAAATGAAAAGAATATTTAATCTCATCTTAATAAGTGTAAGTATCGTGAGTTGTGCGCAACAACCCATCTCAATCCAAGACCTGTCAAAGCCACTTGCTTTTCCCGAAGCTGAAGGATTCGGAAAATATACTACAGGAGGAAGAGGAGGTAAGGTTTATATCGTTTCCAATTTGAACGATGACGGTCCTGGTAGCTTGCGTGAGGCAGTAGGAAAGAAAGAGCCACGCTTCATTCTTTTTGCCGTTTCAGGAACAATTGCATTGGAATCGGCACTTAGTATTAATAATGGAGATATTACAGTTGCAGGACAAACAGCTCCCGGTGATGGTATTTGCCTGAAAAACTATCCATTGAAAGTAAATGCAGATAACGTCATTATTCGGTACATGCGTTTCAGGCTCGGTGATGAAAAAGCACAACAAGACGATGCCATTTCAGGAACCAGAAAAAATAACATCATCATCGACCACTGTTCAATGAGTTGGGCAACCGATGAGTGTGCTTCTTTCTACGCCAACAGCAACTTTACTATGCAGTGGTGTATTATTTCTGAAAGTCTGAATCATTCGGTGCACGAAAAAGGTGATCATGGCTATGGTGGGATTTGGGGAGGAAAAGGCGCATCATTTCATCATAATTTAATTGTGAGTCATAATAGCAGACTGCCTCGCTTTAGTGGATCGTCTACAACACCGAATACACCTGATGAATTGGTTGACTTTAGAAACAACGTGATTTATAACTGGATGAGTAATAATACTTATGGAGGCGAAAAAGGCCGCTACAATATGGTAGGCAATTATTATAAAGCTGGCCCATCAACTAAATCAAAAAAGCACTGGATTGTAAATCCATCTTCCCCTTACGGATCATTTTATATTGCTGATAACGTGTTATTCGGTGGCGAAACTATCACCCGAAATAACAGGGAAGGAGTAAAGGCGAATAGCATCGACTCAGTTTCTTTTATGGACAAGCCTTACGTTGTTGAGGAAATCAAAACGCAAAAGGCTGAGGACGCATTAGGATCTGTATTAAGGAGTGCCGGTGCCAGTTACAGACGAGATGCAGTTGATACCCGAATCATTGAAGAAGTAAAGAATGGAAAATCTGTTAGCGGAAAGTCACAAAATGGAATCATTGACTCGCAATCAGATGTAGGCGGTTGGCCCGAATTAAAATCCACGCCAGCACCAGTCGATACTGATCAGGATGGAATGCCCGATGAATGGGAGAAAAGCAATAAACTTAATCCCAATGATGCCTCCGATGCAGCCGCTAATACAATTAGTAAAGCATATTCAAATATTGAAGTGTATATTAATGGTATCGTGGGCGTGGTAATGAAGGCCACGAAATAGCACTTCCGGCATGGATGGATTAAAAAGACCATATTCAATCTTTCTCCTTTGTTGTGTTGTTACGGTTGAAATTTGTGCTCAAACCGATATCCCTCGAGACACTACTTACACTGTCTGGAGCACGCACCAAAAGTTGAAGAAGCAGTACCCACAAATTATTGTGGTTAAACCAATTGAATCTCCCAACATTACACAACGCTTTGATGTTCCTTACATAAAAGTGAATTACAGTGGCGGAGCAAGAGAGTTGAAGGCTGACCTTTTTTACCCCAGAAAAATCAAAAAGAATTTACCGGCTGTTGTGATGGTGCATGGTGGCGGATGGAGATCGGGGGATAAATCAATGAACACCCCATTGGCTCAATTACTGGCCATGCATGGATATTTTGTTATGAGCGTTGAATATCAATTATCGCTTGAAGCAAAATATCCGGCAGCTGTTTATAACCTTAAAGCTGCGGTCCGTTGGTTGAGGAGTAAAGCTCAGGAGTTTCAGATTAAAGAAAATTATATTGCGATTATAGGCGGCTCTGCCGGTGGTCAACTCGCTTCCTTGATTGGAGCCACCAATGGCAATCCGCAGTTTGAAGGTAATCACGGCTATCCCGAATTTTCAAGTGAGGTCCAGGCAGTTGTGGATTTAGATGGGTTACTGGATTTCACTGACAGGGAAAACCTGGAAATGAAAAGAACAGTTCAAAGTGCAGATGTCTTTTGGCTCGAAGGACATTATGATTCAATTTCAGATAAATGGAGAGAAGCTTCGGCACTTTACCAGGTAAGCAAGAAATCTCCTCCTTATCTTTTTATAAACAGTTCTCAAAAGAGGTTTCATGCCGGTTATAAAGCGATGGTTGCACAGCTTGCATCCATGGATATTAAATCGGAAGTGATTGAACTGAAAACTGCACCGCACTCATATTGGTTTTTTGAACCATGGTTTACACCGATGAAGACCAATATCATTTCATTTCTGAACCAAACGAGTAAAAATAAATAAGGCATGTATAGAATTGTTCTCCTGTTGTGTGTGATTGTCGGAGTTGTGCATGCTCAGGAAATCCGCCCGACAAAAATTACGGTTGCCCAGGATGGAAGCGGTGATTATACAACAATCCAACAAGCAATAAATTCCTGTCGCGACCTGGGGCAAGCAATTGTTACGATTTATATTAAGAATGGTGTCTATCAAGAGAAGCTTGTTATACCTTCAGAGAAGACAGCGATCAAATTAATTGGTGAGAGTCTTGATAGCGCAATTATTTCCTGGAATGATTATTCAGGGAAAGTAATTCCACCCGGAATGGAAATCCCCGGAAAAGAGAAGTACGGCACGTTTACTTCCTATACACTCTTGGTTCAGGGAAGCGACATCACACTCGAAAACCTGACGATTCAAAATACAGCTGGCCCGGTCGGACAAGCTGTGGCATTGCATCTGGAAGGGGACAGGATCGTGATAAAAAACTGTAAAATTCTGAGTAACCAGGATACTTTGCTCGTTACAAAAGACGGGAGCAGGCAATATTTTGTTGACTGTTACATTGAAGGAACTACCGATTTTATTTTTGGGGAGGCAACAGCGCTGTTTGTTAATTGCACAATAAAAAGTTTAAAGAATTCATTTGTTACGGCCGCTTCCACACGAGAAGGTACCCGTTTCGGTTTTGTTTTTATGAACTGTAAACTAATAGCCAACGATGGCATAACGGAAGTTTATCTTGGCAGACCATGGCGACCGTTCGCGAGAACTGTTTTTATTGGATGTGAACTGGGGAAACACATCCGTGCAGAAGGTTGGGATCCCTGGAAAGGCGACAAAATGTTTCCTGATAAAGATAAAACTGCTTTTTACCGCGAGTATAAAAATTTCGGAGAAGGAGCAGATGTTTCCAAGCGCGTAACCTGGTCAAAGCAGCTGACGAAGAAAGAAGCGAAGGAATACTCCATGAAGAATATTTTTGGAAACTGGAGACCTAAACATTAGGCAATTGGCAAAAGCAGTAGGCAAAGCCTTAGTCAATAGGCAATTAGCAGTTAACAGTAGGCAATAGGCAATCAGCAATTAGACATGAGAAAGACGAAAAGAATTTTAAACATACAATTGCCTACTGCCCATTGCCTACTGCCTGCTATTTTTACTCTGCTCGTGACCGCAAGCCCAATCTTCTCTCAAGTCTGGATTTCCGATCAGGGCAACGGTACATACAAAAACCCAGTGCTCCATGCTGATTACTCCGATCCGGATGTTGTTAGGGTAGGAGATGATTTTTATTTAACAGCCTCCAGCTTTGATGCTGTTCCAGGCCTTCCAATTTTACATTCGAAAGACCTTGTCAACTGGACGATCGTTGGGCATGCATTAAAGCAACAAATTCCGATTGATCATTTTTCGAAAACACAACATGGCAATGGAGTTTGGGCTCCTGCGATTCGATGTCATCAAAATGAATTCTATATCTATTACCCAGACCCTGATTTTGGAATTTATTTGACGAAAGCAAAAAATATTACCGGGCCGTGGAGCGAGCCCGTATTAGTAGAAGCCGGAAAAGGGTTGATTGATCCTTGTCCGCTATGGGATGATAACGGCAAGATTTATTTAGTCCATGCCTATGCCGGGAGTCGTGCGGGAATAAAAAGTATTATCGTTGTCAAGCAACTCAATGAAGACGGAACGAAAGTAGTTGACCATGGAAAGATTGTATATGACGGTCACGAACAAGACCCAACCATTGAAGGCCCGAAGTTTTATAAGCGAAATGGCTACTACTACATCTTTGCGCCCGCGGGTGGAGTTTCTACAGGTTGGCAAACAGTGTTGCGCTCTAAAAATGTATATGGACCGTATGAAAGAAAGGTAGTAATGGATCAAGGGTCAACTGCAATTAATGGCCCGCATCAGGGAGCGTGGATAGATACACCTTCTGGTGAAGACTGGTTCGTACATTTTCAAGATAAAGGTGTTTATGGTCGCGTTGTGCATTTACAGCCAATGAAGTGGGTGAACGATTGGCCAGTGATCGGAATTGATAAAGATGGAGATGGTAAAGGTGAACCTGTACTGACTTACAAAAAACCTTCCATCGAGAAACAATCGATCTCCTCACCTGCAGAAAGTGAGGAGTTTAATGGCAATACACTTGGCTTGCAATGGCAATGGCAGGCAAATCCGAGTGCAACATGGGCGTTTGTGAATAACGGCTCGTTGCGACTGTATTCTCAAAAAATTCCCGATGAAGCCAAAAGCTATTGGGATGTGCCAAACTTATTAATGCAAAAATTTCCTGCCGAAGAATTTACGGCTACCACCAAACTCATATATAAACCAAACACCAAACTGGAAAATGAAAAAGCAGGGTTGATTGTGATGGGCCGAAGCTATGCAAGTTTGTCGCTGAAAAGTAAGAGTGATGGAGTTTATCTAGTTTATGCTATTGCAAAAGATGCTGTGAAGGGAAATTCTGAAACAGAATCTGTAATAACGAAATCAGTGAATGAAATCACGCTTCGTGTGGCTGTGAAGAAAAATGCGGTATGCACATTTAGTTACAGCACAGATGGAAAGAACTTTACAGAAATAAAAGAAAGCTTTCAGGCTGAAGCCGGCCAATGGATAGGAGCGAAGGTGGGAATTTTCTGTACGCGACAAAACCAGATCAACGATTCAGGTTATGCTGATTTCGATTGGTTTAGGGTTGACAAATTGTAGAGACGCACAATTATGCGTCTCTACAATGACACACCACGCTTCCACGGAATAAAATCATTTTGATTTAACTCCACAGCCTTCGGAACAATTCGTCCACTCGCCACTTCAATAATAAAATCAAGAATTTCTTCACCTACTTGTTCGATTGTTTTCTCGCCAGAAATGATCGATCCTGTGTTGAAGTCAATGATATCAGGCATGCGTTCGGCAAGCTTAGTGTTGGTGGCTACTTTAATTACTTGAGATACCGGATTTCCTGTTGGCGTTCCGAGTCCGGTTGTGAAGAGAATAATCTGCGCACCAGAACCTGTTGTACCAGTAGTGCTTTCAACATCGTTGCCGGGAGTGCATAATAAATTCAAACCTGGTTTCTTAATGTATTCAGCGTATTGAAGGACATCTGCGACAGGTGCAGTTCCGCCTTTTTTAGCAGCTCCAGCAGATTTAATAGCATCGGTAATTAACCCGTCCTTAATATTTCCAGGCGAGGGATTCATATCAAAACCAGAACCGACAGATTCAGCAGCGTTGGCATAAGTTCGCATCAGTTTGATGAAAAGCTCTCCAGCCTTATCATCCTCACATCGATTGATGATTTCTTGTTCTACTCCACACAATTCAGGAAACTCAGAAAGAATTGTACTTCCGCCAAGCGCAACCAACAAATCAGAGGTATGGCCAATCGCAGGGTTAGCTGAAATTCCGGAGAAGCCATCAGAGCCACCGCATTTTAATCCTACGGTAAGTTTATTGAGAGGAGCAGGCTTGCGTTCAATCTTATCTGCTTCAATCAATGCGAGGAAGGTCTTTTGAATGGCGAGTGATAACAGCTCTTGCTCCGTTCCTGATTGTTGCTGATCGAGAATAATGACTGGCTTGGAAGAAATAGGATCGTTTACTTTCAACTTCTCCTGCATGATCTTTACTTCCGCATTCTGACAACCTAAACTTAAAATGGTTGCACCCGCTACATTTGGATTATGAATATACCCTGCAAGCAAAGAACACAATACTTCTGCATCTTGTCGTGTTCCGCCACAGCCACCTTCATGCAACATCATTTTCACGCCATCGATATTTTTGAACAAGCGTGATTGTCCGTTCGATTTTCCAATGCGCAAGGATGCATTCGATATCGAATCGGTTTTTCCTTCTTTATATAGAGAGATCAGTTCATTCAAATAATTCTTATAAGGCTCTGGTTTGCTGAAACCAAGTCCTTCTTCAAACGCCTGACGAATCACATTTACGTTTCTGTTCTCACAAAATACCAGCGGAATCACGAGCCAGTAATTGGCTGTACCCACCTGACCATCCGCACGATGATAGCCCATGAATGTTTTGTTCTTGAATGCCGAAACATCAGGCGGTGTCCAGGAATAAGTCTTGGTTCTTCCTGAGAAAGGAGAGGCCTTGTGTTTAATGTTGTACGTACCGATGGCAGCTCCTTGTGCAATTGGCTTGATGGCTTTGCCCACCACGATGCCGTACATGTAAATTTCATCATCCGGCTGTAAAGCTTTCTCGGTGAATTTGTGCTTGGCCGGTATATCATCAGTTAATGAAAATGATTGATTCTGGTAGACTATTTTCTCTCCGCCCTGGAGGTCAGTCAAGGCCACGAAAACGTTATCTGATGGGTGAATTTTAAGAAATCTGCTTGCCATATGAAGAAAACCTATATATTGCGCAATCGATTGCACAATATACGGCTATTTGTGAAAATGTGCAGTCGGTTAGAATACAATTTTGTCGTAAAATTAGTTTTCATTCCTATCTTCAGTCGATGACAAAACGTGTAACAACGCTTGGTGAAATTATGATGCGGCTCTCCGTACCAGGGCTCGGACGATTTACCCAGGCAGAATCCTTCAAAGCAGTCTATGGCGGATCAGAAGCAAATGTAGGTGTAGCCCTTTCGAATTTTGGAATTCCGGCAGCCCATGTTACCCGCCTGCCCGACAATGATCTGGGCCAATCGGTAATCCGCCATCTCAATAAGTATCAGGTTAGTACAAACCATATTCAATTCGGCCCTGAACGCCTCGGACTTTACTTTCTTGAGAACGGAGCAATGCACCGCCCTCCAAGAATTATCTACGATCGGTTCGAGTCTGCGTTTGCTCATATCAAACCAGGCATGATCGATTGGAATGCCGTGATGAAAGAAGCATCCTGGTTTCACTGGACAGGCATAACGCCCGCGATCTCACAAGGCGCTGCAGATGTTTGTAAAGAAGCAATTGACGCTGCGAATAAACATGGTGTGACGGTTTCGGGTGACATTAATTACCGGAGAAATCTTTGGCAATATGGTAAAGATGCACAAGCTATCATGCCAGCACTCATTCAGGGAACACAAATGATGGTTGCCGGACAATCCGATTTAAAAAATTGTCTTGGTATTGATGCTGCTAACTATGAATCGGCCTGCAAAGAAGTGATCAAGAAGTACCCACAAATAAAGAAGATTGGTTTTACCTATCGGGATACGATAAGCGCATCGCACAATAAAATTCAGGGAGTGCTTTATAATGGTTCATCAATCATCAAATCAAGAGAATACGATCTCACACACATTGTTGATCGGGTGGGAGCAGGCGATGCCTTTATGGCGGGTTTGATTTATGGTTGGATCAAAAAATACGATGATCTGCAGACAGTAGAATTCGCAACAGCCTCTTGTGCACTTAAGCATGCTATTGAAGGCGATGTGAATGAAGCAACTGCACAAGAAGTAGAAACATTAGTAAAAGACGAAAACACGGGTAAACTTTTACGATAATCATGAGTTTTAATAAAGAACAAATAACAAATGCTATTCGCAACGCGAGGATTGTTCCGTTGTTTACACATGACAATGCAGAGGATGCGTTGAATATCGTTCAAGCTGCTTATCGAGGTGGCATGAGGGTGTTGGAGTTTACCAATAGAAAGAGCAATGCTCTGGATGTTTTTAAACATATCATCAAAAACAGAAACCAGTTTCCAGACCTGGCAATCGGGATTGGGACGGTAATGGATGCGGAAACAACTCAGAAGTTTATCGATGCAGGTGCCGATTTTATTATATCACCTATTCTCAAAACAGAGATGGCCCCTGTTTGTAAGGAAAATAACAAACATTGGATTCCCGGCTGTGCTACAATAACGGAGATCGCTACCGCAAGAGATCACGGAGCAGAGATCATAAAAATATTCCCGGGTTCTGTACTAGGACCTCAGTTTGTTTCAGCTGTACTATCTGTAATCCCTAATCTTCAATTGATGATTACAGGCGGAGTGGAGCCTACAGAAAAAAGCATTGATTCCTGGCTTAAAGCCGGTGCAATGGCTGTTGGATTAGGGTCGCAGCTATTCACCAAAGAAATTCTTGAAAAGAAAGATTGGAACCAACTCGAACAGCAAGTGGCTGATTCATTTACAATCGTCCAGCGATTAAAACGATAACATTTCATGGAGATTCAAAAACAAATTGGCAAGTACCGCTGGACAATCTGTGCGCTGGTATTCTTTGCAACCACTATCAACTATCTTGATCGCGCAGTAATCAGTCTGTTGAAATCTGACCTCACAACACAGTTCAACTGGACCGATGGCGACTATGCGAATATTGAAATCGCCTTTAAGTTCATGTATGCGGTTGGTATGCTTGGTGCGGGTAGACTCATTGATAAACTGGGAACCAAAATCGGATACTTTCTGGCAACATTACTATGGAGTGCTGCTGCAGTTGGGCATGCACTGGTGAATAGCACGGTAGGATTTATTATTGCCCGTGCTGGATTGGGTGTAACCGAGTCAGGTAACTTTCCAGCAGCAATCAAGGCAGTAGCTGAGTGGTTTCCGAAAAAAGAAAGAGCGCTCGCTACCGGAATTTTTAATTCGGGCGCAAACATTGGAGCAATCGTTGCACCGCTAACAGTGCCATTTATTGCAGTTGCGTGGGGTTGGAAATGGGCCTTCATCATTACAGGTTCACTGGGTTTCATCTGGCTCGTATTGTGGTGGATGATGTATGAATCTCCATCTAAGCACCCGAGCGTTTCTAAGGAAGAATTGAATCATATCAACAGTGACGTTGAGGAAGTTGCAACAGGGGATGATGGGGAAAAGGTATCGTGGTGGAAACTTTTAAGCTTTCGCCAGACATGGGCATTTGTGTTAGGGAAATTCCTGACCGATCCTATCTGGTGGTTTTATCTCTTCTGGTTGCCTGATTTTTTAGGAAGTCAGTACGGACTAAAAGGAACCGATCTTTCTCTTCCAGTAGCCGCGGTTTATATGTTATCAACCTTGGGAAGCGTAGGCGGGGGATGGTTGCCGTTGAATCTGATCAAAAATAATTGGCAAGTATTTAAGGCAAGAAAAACTTCCATGTTAATCTATGCCTTCCTGGTTATTCCGATTGTTTTTGCACAAATACTCGGTCAGGTCGATATGTGGCTTGCCATTTTAATTATCGGTCTTGCAGCAGCTGCACACCAGGCTTGGAGTGCTAACATTTTCACAACCGTCTCCGACATGTTTCCTAAGAAAACAGTTGCCTCTATAACAGGTATTGGCGGAATGTTCGGAGGTCTTGGAGGAATTTTCCTTTCGCTGTTCGTTCAAAAGGAAATGTTTGTGCACTATCGCAGCATCAACCAGATTGAAACCGCGTATTACATCATGTTCTTCATTTGTGGGTCAGCATACTTGCTGGCATGGTTGATCATGCACCTGCTGGTTCCGAAGATGGAGCGAATCAGAATCTAATAGTTCGTCACTAGCCATTGGTCATTAGTCATTAGGTGATACTCCCCAATGACTAATGACTTATGACCAATGACTGATGCCTAATGACTAATTCCTACTAAGCAAGTTCCCTCAAATCCACCGGAACAACGCGGGAAATTCCCTTCTCAACCATCGTAATACCATAGATCACATCAGTTGTTGACATCGTGCGCTTGTTGTGCGTAACAATAACAAACTGTGAGTCTTTGCTGAAGCTTCTGATGATGTTGTTGAACTTGTCAATATTAGCATCATCCAACGGAGCATCAACCTCATCGAAAATACAGAACGGTGCCGGCTTCAACAGGTACATAGAGAAGAGTAGGGCAGTTGCAGTCAAGGTCTTCTCCCCACCGGATAACTGGTTGATGGTTAACGGACGCTTGCCTTTTGGTTTCGCGATAATGTCGATTTCAGATTCAAGCGGATTGTTTGGATCCACCAGTTTCAGGTCACACTCGTCACCTTCCGTAAACAGCGAGCGGAATACGCTAATAAAGTGTTCTTTAATCTTATTGAATGCCTCCATGAACGTTTGGCTGGCAACACCCTCAATTTCTCCGATGGTGCTGAGCAACGACTCCTTAGCCTTCATCAAATCATCTTTCTGTGCAATGATGAAATCATTACGTTCCTTGATTTCGGTGTATGCTTCCATCGCCATTGGGTTGATAGGGCCCATGTTGTCAAGCTTCTCACGCATCTTTACAACATCCTGGCGAATCTTCTCCTCATCAGCCTTGGCATATTGCTCAGCTTCCTCTGGGGTAGCCTGACCAACAGCTGCATCTAAATCAATATTAAACTCAACTGAAAGACGTTCCTTCACGGAGTTCAACTGAAGTTTGCTTTCATTCAGTGAATTCTGAAGCTCCATCAAAATGCTGTCAATATTCTGACGGGCATGCTGTACTTCGCGAAGCTCTTTCTCAATATGATCGATATTGCCGCGTGCTTCGTAGTATTCTTTCTCTGCCTCGCTAAGCCCCTTTTCCATTTCTTCCTTCTCGGTGTACATGCCGATCAACTCGGTATCGTTGCTCTGAGTGGTTTCAACGATATTCTTAACTTCTTCTTCGTTCTTCTTAAGCTCATCCACATTCAATTCAATGCGTTGACTGCTCTGCTGCATCGATTCCTGCTTGAAGCGAATTTCCTGATCCGTACTCTTCACGCGGTTCACCTGCTGGTGGAAGAAAATATTCTGCTCGTTAAACGCTGCGGATTTTTGTCCGAGCAAATCATTCTGTGAAGCAAGCTGCTCTGTGAATTCGCTTAGTTTTGTTTCTTGCTCCAGTAACCCGTGTTGAAGATCCTGGGCTTTTGGCTTAAGCTCATCCAGCTCTTTTAACAAGCTGTCGATTTTTTCCAGGATGTCTTCTCTGCGCAAATCAGCATTGCTCAACATGTTGGCAAACTGCTCACGCTTGGTGCGGAATGAAACATATTCTTCGTTCACCTGGCGAATGGAATTTTGCAACTCCTCAACCTGGTGCCGCATTTTGTTCGACTTCAATCTTTCAAGATCTGACTGACGTTGTAACAAGCTGTTGCGGATCTCATCAATCTTGGTTGTAAGCTCCTTAATTTCTTTTTCCAGCTTCTCGAGATTCTTCGCACGTCCGATTTTCTTTCCTTCGAACAGACCAACCGAACCTCCTGACAAGCTGAATCTCTTTTTGGTCAACTTTCCGCTCTTCGTGATGAAGATATTCTCATCATCATTCGGAATGTTGCGAATATCACCTTCATACACATAAACCTTATCCAGAATGTATGACATCAGCTTTCTGTACTTCGGATCGAATTCAATGATCTGTGTTGCAGGAAATGCGTTATCGTAAATACGGGTAGGAGAAGAGTCAAATTTCTCGAACGAATCAAGAATAAAGAAGTGAGCTTTTCCCTTTGAAGCATCGCTCAAAATATTGATGGCCTCGTATGCTTCAGATTCGTGATCAACGATATAATAGTTGAGGTATTGCTCTAAATAATTTTCAATCGCAACTCTGTATTCCTCTGAACAGGTAAGAATATCAGAAAGGAGAGGAGCATTCTTGGCAATCTTCTTCCGTAAGAACTTAATGGCTTCCGGGAAACCTTCGAGATTCTCTACCAACGATTTTGTCAGGTTGTACTCGTTCTGACGAGCATCCAGCTTACGGTTGGTCGTATTCATTTCCTCACGAATCATCTCAATGGTTTTCTCCATTCCAATGATGCGCTCTTCAACTTCTTCCTCTTCTTTTTTTAGATTGTTAAGATCATTATTTTTTTCGTTGATCTCTGTTTGTAGTTCAACCAGCTTGTTTTCAAATTCAACCAGGCTAGCGCTTTGCTGATTGGAGTCAGATGCGGCACGATCCAATTCCTGTTTGAAAGATGAAACCTGTATCTCGCGGATTTCAACGTCCTTATTGATCTGGAAGCTTTCTTCCTGCTTTTCGCGCTGCACTTGACGCAGCGTGTCAACCTCATGCTGAAGTGTTGCAGTAATGGTCTTTTGCTCTTCGTACTCAGCTTTTAAGGTCTCAAGCTTCTGAGAAATTTCATCCTGAATTTGTTGAGCTGACTCACGTTCCGCTTCTAAACTCTGAATGCTAAAGCGTGCACGTTCGTTGCTCTTCTTGTCCTGATCGATCTGATCGCGAAGGTTCAACGCCCGGTCGTTCAAATATTTTAAACGCTCGTTCTTGATTTGCTTCTCGCTCTCGTAATGTCTGATCTTTGCAACAAACTCGTTGATCGTTTTTTGTCTGCTGGAAAGTGTTTTCTCCTTCAGAATTAACTCTGCCTTCGACTTTTCAATATCTGCTTCCTTCTCTGCAATCTCAGCAGTCAATTCAACCTTGCGGTCATTTTCCAGTTGCACTTGTTGGTTGATCGTGCTGAACTTTTCATTCTGTTTACTCACCACAACCTTGGCAAGACCGATACTTTTCTCTTTATATTCTTCTTTGATTCGATAGTAGTTCTCGGTCTGCTTAGCCTGTTTCTCCAGGCTCTTCATGTTCTTCTCGATCTCAAACAGCAAGTCCTCTACGCGCTCCAGGTCTGCATCAGTATCCTCAAGTTTCTTCAGCGTTTCCTTTTTGCGCTTTTTGAATTTTGAAATACCGGCAGCTTCTTCGAAAAGCATTCTGCGCGAGTGATCCTTATCATTCAGGAGGTCATCCACCATTCCCAACTCGATAATCGCATAGCTGTTTGAGGCAACACCTGTATCCATGAACAAGTTGGTAATATCTTTCAATCGGCATATAACGCCATTGAGCAGATATTCACTTTCACCAGAGCGATAAAGTCTTCGAGTGATGGTGATCTGAGAATATTCAGTGGGAAGAATGTTCTTCGTGTTATTGATCGTCAGGGAAACTTCTGCCATCTGCAAGGCTGAGCGCCCGCTCGTGCCATTGAAGATGACGTTCTCCATTTTCTCGGAACGGAGTGCACTGGTTTTTTGCTCTCCCAACACCCAGCGGATCGAATCGACAACGTTCGATTTACCGCAGCCGTTAGGGCCAACAATTCCGGTTATTCCTTCATCAAAATTAATGGTGATTTTATCGGCAAAACTCTTAAATCCTTTGATCTCCAACTTCGCTAGTTGCATGAATGGGTGTCGATTATAGTGGTTGTCTAAAAAGTAAAGTCGGCAAAGATAAACTACTCAGAGAAGCAATTCAAAATAAAATTGTGTCCGTTAAAAATGTATGAATTCAGCCTGTTTTAAAGGAATTGCTAATTTTTTAACTATTTTTGAATATGGATGAAAAGATTCTGATTTACATCATCATCGGAATA
>DASTYM010000369.1:0-4976 GCA_035764995.1 Cyclobacteriaceae bacterium
AATGCGAAGTCTACGTTAAGGATTCCGTCTTTTTTTTCAAAAGTCTTAATGTTCATGGTTTTGGGATCCAACATTTGAACACCTACTAATGACCTGAACCAAACCCTGCCCATGCCATCAATTTTTACTTCATCCGAAGGATTTGCCAGAAGCTCGTTATCAAAAGTTATGAGATTCAATGAATCTTTACTGATTACATTAATTTTCATTACCCCCACTTCCTCTGTGGCAAGCCATATGTTTCCATCGCTGTCAATATCCATTTGGTAAATGGTATTTGTTGGGAGGAATGAAGAGCCTTTACTTTCATTGTTTAATCTTGCAATAGTATTTTTTGCCGGGTCGAAAATACTAATACCCGCATTTACAGATGCAAACCAAATTCGTCCAAATCTATCCTCCACAACATCTATAAAATGATTGGACCAGACGGAATTTTCATTCTTACTCTTCGAATTAAAGTTTACAAAACTTAAATCAGATCCTCGCAGCCGATATACGCCATTATAGATTGTAGTAATCCAGTAGTCACCAGAAGAAGCCCTGATCATTTTAGTGAATGAGGGGCTTTCAACTCCGAAGTGCTTTTCAATTTTTTCAAGCTGAGGAAGATCGATCCATTTCTCTCGAACCTTATCGAATAACCTGATATTGTCTCTGGATATTACCCAAAGAGAATCTCCACTTGTATTCAACAAATCCCGAATTTGTTGACCCCAAATATTCGATGGATGAGTTCTTCCCCTGAAGGACCGCACCTTATTGCCGTTCATGTCTGACACAACGAGCCCGAGGCCGCCTGAACCTGTTCCTAAAAATCTTTTTTGAATAATTGTATCCTCTACGATGGTGCTAATTGAAATGGAGTCGGCTTTAAACACAGGAGTAAAATCCCATGAATTCCTGGCATTTATCATAACCAACCCCTTCCTCGAAGCAACCCAAACTGTCCCATCACGGTCAATAAACAGATCCGTAAATAATAAATCTGTTGCACTAATCTCGGCCCCAAAAATATCTGACAATTTCAGAAAGGAGAAAGTTCTTGTTTGAATGTCAAATGTACCGATCGACTTTTCTTTGTCCCAGGTTATTACCCATAGTTCCTTCTCATTTTTCCAGGCGATGTCGAGCACGGTATTTGTGAAGTAATCCTGATATAGGCCAACGTGATTCGCAGACGTTTCATTGATGGTGAATAAGTTCTCCTTTGGAGAATAATGGCATACTCCCTCGCGAAAAGCCGCCAACCAAAATCCTCCATTCTTGTCGCTTAAAATCTCAAGGAACTTACTTTCCGTATTCTTTCCAGAGTTATCGGCAGTTCCACGTATAGGCCTAAGGGTATCTAGTTTCCTATCATACAAATACAATCCATCTTGCGTTGCCAGCCAAACATTTCCAGACGAATCTTCGAACATCCCATCTATTGTATTGTATAATTGCGCTCGAACATTTTGGTTTATAAACGAGGTTAGATCAATTTTTTTTTCAATAATGTATGTTTCAGTGTTGAGCACAACCAGGCCATCTTCATTGAGGCCTACCCACGCTCGTTCGTATTTATCAAATGAAATGAAGGCTATTTTTGTTGCTTTTGAATTAATCTTAATCCGGGTAAAACTATGGATTGATGGATCATACACGGTTATACCGGATTCATGGCCAATCCATATTCTATTCATTTTGTCTACTGCGAGACAACTAATGTAATTGCTAGCAATGGAGTTCGTATCATTCAAGCTATACCTAAAAATTTTAAACGAGTGACCATCAAACCGATTGAGACCGTTCCGGGTACCTACCCACAAATATCCAGTTCGATCCTGAATTATGCTTGTTACAACTGTACCCGATATTCCAGATTCAGCATCGAAAATTTTAAACTTCGGTTGGGCGTAAGCGCAAAGAGTGACGAATGAAAGGAGTGAAAGGAGAATGAGAAGAGAGATATTAGTTATTATAATTTTAGCAACGTTGCGTGTAGCGTCAATACACAACGATGCTATATAATAGTGGTTAAGATTGTGGGCTCTCATTTAACCAATTATTTAACGCAATTTCTAATTCGGCAGGTTATTACTCAGTGGGGATGGTTTACATACATTCAATCAGTTAAGCAATTCATTGCTTACTTAGAATTTTGAAAACAAATTAAAGAATTCGTCTCTTCTACTTCTTGATACAGTAAGACTGCTACCATCAGTCATAATTACATAACCACCAGATCCTCGAACAAATTCCTTTACGTGAGTCATGTTCACCAGGTGGGAATTATGAATTCTGAAGAAGCCGTAATTTACGAGGATAGCTTCGATTTCTTTTAACGTTTTTGCGACCAACATTTTCTTTTTATTCTCAGACAAATAGAAATTGGTATAGTTACTACTACTCTCACAATAGAGTATTGTATCGGGTTCAACAAAAATCAGGCTTTCGGTCGTAGTTATTGCTAACCGTTTGCGGTGGTGGGGAAAATTTGATTTTGACTCACTGATCTGCTCATTTCGCAGCATTTTTTGTTCGAATTTCTCAACAGCATTTTTGAGCTCAGTAGCATCAACTGGTTTTAGTAAATAATCCAACGCATTTACTTTAAACGCTTTCATAGCAAATTCGTTGTGTGCTGTTGTAAAAATTATCTCAAAGTCGATGGGGTTTAATTGTTCCAACAGTTCAAAGCCGTTCATGTTGGGCATTTCGATGTCCAGGAAAATCAGATCGGGCTTATACTTTTTGATAACTTCTATGCCAGTCTCGGCTGAATTGGCGATAGCGACTACTTTCAACGATGGACAATAGTTGCCTATTTGCCACTCAAGAGATTCAGAACTTTTTCTTTCATCGTCAATAATTATTGCGTTGTACATACTCCTTTTATTTAGGGATGGGCGACCTATAAAGGCTTACTACTAATTTAGATAATTGCTGCGGGGAGAAAAAAACTATGCAAGAATAAGTGGGCCCAGCAGGGCACGATCCTGCGACCCCCTGATTATGAGTCAGGTGCTCTAACCAGCTGAGCTATGGGCCCTTATTGCTACTTGCAAAAGAGCTGCAATGTTAAGGATTAGGCATTGAATTACCAATTCAAACTGCCAATTTGGGGCGGTTTGATTAGGTAAGACCAATTGCTTCATGAACTTCCCACCTCCCTGATACCTCCTGTACCCTTATTCTCCAAATTACATCACTATCTCTTAATACTTCTTTTGGACTATGTTATCCTCCAAATATTAATTACCTAAAGTTGTTCTAATTTAATCAATGTTTAATTGGTGCGACTTCTACCCCTCTTTACGTAATACCTGTAATGGTGGGGTAGCAATCACTTCCCGTGAGTTCCACCAACCAATTGAGACAGTAAGTGTTACTACACCGCCTGCAATAGTGAGCAATTCAATCCAATCGAAGGCGAAAGTTATTTTGAAGAATAGTGTTGCTAAAAGCCAACCGCCACCTAATGAAAGGATCAAACCAGTAAGTGCTGAAAAAAAGCCCAAGTAAGCATATTCAATCAGGGTAGTCTTCGTAATATGACTCGTACGAGCCCCAATGGTACGCAACAAAACATTTTCTTTCATGCGAACGAATTTACTGTTGATCACCGCTCCTGCCAAAACGACCAGTCCGGTAATAATGCTGAACATGGCAAGAAACCGAATCACCATTCCTAATTTATTAAACAACTCGTTTACAGTGCTCAGAATTAAACGAAGATCAATCAACGACACGTTCGGGTATTGCATGATTAATTGTTGCTGGAAGCGGTTCGCCACTTGTTGATCTGCTATTCGTGTTGTTGTAACATAAATCTGGGGAGCATTTTCAAGTACTCCCTTTGGGAAAACAAAAATGAAATTTGGTGGGTCTTTAGACCAATCAACCTTTCTTATTCCACCCAGTCGGACTTTAACTGGCACGCCTTGTATATCGAATACGAGGGAGTCACCAATCTTCAACTCAAGATCCTCTTGCATGCCTTCAGAAATGGTGACGTACACAGAATCCTTTCCTGCCGTTTTTTTATGCATTGTCCCTTCAGTGAGTTCTTCGGAATGATGCAAGCTATCGCGATAGGTTACGCGATATTCCCGGGTTAGCGCCCAGTTGCGAATTTTATCGGTCGTGTCTTGCTGGATCGCATCGATAGTTTTCCCTTTTACTTCACTGAGTCTGCACGTAATGATTGGTACTACCTGGTTTACCGGAAGTTTATTATCCTCCATCAGTTTCACTACTCCGGTCTTTTGAGATGCCTGAATATCAAACAAAATCGTATTCGACTGATTTTCCTGTCCTGTAAACTCCACTTGCCCCAACAGGCTTTTCTCTACAATATTTAATGTTGCGATGATGAAAGTTCCCAGTCCAATGGCTACCATCAATACTCTGGTCTGATTATTTGGACGGAACAGGCTGGAGAGTGAATGTCTCCAGATGAAAGAAGCTTGTGACGGGAAAAATCTTCTCACCAAAAATAATAGCCCCATTGCTACCAAGGCTAGCAGTCCCAATGCTGCCAATAATCCTAAAAAGAATAGCCCTCCTGTTAAAAGACTTTCTGTCTGGACGCTTGCAAAAGCAATTGGAAATAGTCCAATAAGTACAATAGCTATTAGCCTCGCTTTCGAAAAAACCCTGGCGGGTTGAAAATCTGCCCTCAATACTGTTAAAGGAGGAACAAATCGTACCGAGATCAATGGCAGCATTGAAAAAAGTACAGAGACAATGGCTCCCAAAACAAATCCTTGCAAGATTGACATCCACGAAATCGAGAAACCCACGTCAACTGGTAACAAATCCTTAAATAGAATCGGAATAAGTTGTTGAATTCCTACCCCCAGGAAAACGCCAGCTATGCTCCCAATGATTCCCAACAAAAAAATCTGGATAAAGTAAATATTAAAAGCCTGCCAACCCGTTGAACCGATGCAACGCAAGACGGCCACCTCGTCACGCTTTTCACGCGCATA
>DASTYM010000370.1:0-8932 GCA_035764995.1 Cyclobacteriaceae bacterium
TCGTGAACTCACGCTGGACGGCTGGAGAATCAGCAACTTCGAAGTAAATACCAATTCTCATGAGTACACTACGGTGTTTGGTGACCCAAGTACGGATATGCTTCATTCTGAATATGCCTCCTTCAACATTAAACTTGACATTGAGAGAGATGCATGGGGATTGTTCATGAAAATTTTCATCGGCATGTACATTGCCTTTATGATTTCCATTCTCAGCTTCACTACTAAACCCTCTGAGTTAGAGCCACGCTTTGGACTACCAGTCGGTGGTTTGTTTGCTGCGGTTGGTAATAAATACATTATTGATTCTTTACTTCCCGAATCGTCCTCTTTCACATTAGTCGATTCGCTTCACGCCATCACATTCATGGCAATCTTTTTAACGCTTCTTGTTTCAGCTATTTCATTGCATTACTCGGATCGCGGAAACGAACCTGCAGGCGTGAAAGTTACCTACTGGGGGTCAAGGGTCGTGGTCGTTGCATATGTGATCATGAACGCCCTCATGATTTGGATGGCTGTCAAGTCGTCTTAATCTTTCTGCATCTCATCAAAAACTGCTGGAAGCCTATTCCAAAAAGCAGTACATTAAAATTATCTAATCTAATTCTATGAAAAAGATCATTTACCTTCTTTTGTTCTTTAGCGCACCGTTGTTTGCACAGGAAAACCTGACCTATCAACGCCCCCCTGAAGAAATTGCAAAACTCCTCGAAGCACCTTTAACACCGTTTGTCACATTTTCGCCCGATAAAGAGTGGATGCTCCTACTTGATCGTTCTGATTTTCCAACCATCGAACAGTTGTCGAGGCCTGAACTTCGGATTGCCGGGTTGCGCCTGAACCCTGATAACTTCGGCCCCACCCGGGCAAACTATACAATTGGGTTGAGAGCAAAACGAATCAGCGATGGACAGGAAATTGAAATCAAAAATCTGCCGTCTCCATTATTACTAAGCAGCATCAGCTTCTCACCCGACAGCAAGAAAATTGCTTTCCTCCAAAACAATGCTAATCAAATTGAACTTTGGGTGATCGATGTAGCAACATTTACTGCTTCGAAGGCAAGTACCCGTAATATCAACAACACCCTTGGCGGTGCATTTAGCTGGCTTTCAGATTCTCAGCACATACTCTTCACTGCTGTACCTCAAAACCTGAAAGCACTTCAAACAAAATCACGTGTTCCAACAGGGCCCGTTATCGAGGAGAACCTGGGAAAGAAGGCACCTTCCCGCACCTACCAGGATCTATTAAAAAATCCGTATGACGAAATGTTATTTGAATATTATACAACCAGCGATCTTGTATTGAAAAATTTGAATGGCGAAGAAAAAACGATCAGCCCATCAGCCATTCATGGTAGTGTAAGTCCTTCACCTAATGGTAATCTTGTACTGATAGAATTTATTCACAAGCCATTCTCTTACCTGGTACCTGTCAATAATTTTCCTGTCTCAATTAAAGTAATTGACCGCAGCGGAAAAGATGTGAAAGCAATTTCAGAGACTCCGCTTACCGATTACATTCCAACCGGTAACAATGCTACGCAACGCGAACCCCGTAATCACGCCTGGCGTGCAGACAAGCCCTCAACACTTTATTGGGCACACGCTCAGGATGGTGGCGATCCAAAAGCAAAAGCTGAAATACGCGATAAAGTATTTATGTGGGATGCACCTTTCACTGGTGAGCCAAAAGAATTAATCAGTCTGCCACTCCGCTATTCACGCATCGCCTGGGGAAATGATAATACAGCTTGGGTCTATGAACGTTGGACCAATGAGCGTAAAGAAAGAGTGTATCAGGTAAACCCGACAACAGCTGCAAAAAAGGTGTTGTTCGACAGAAACTATGAGGACGTATACAACGATCCGGGTAGCGTCATCACTGCACCGAATGCGTTCGGAAGAAATGTTATCTACATCAATAAAGATAACACCATCTTTATGAGCGGAGTGGGTTCTTCACCTGCAGGTGATTTTCCTTTCCTGGATAAGATGGATTTAAATACAGGAAAGAAAACACGCATGTGGAGATGCGAAGCTCCTTATTACGAAAGTGTTGTAACCTTGCTGGATCCAAAGAAAGGAACATTTGTGACTTCACGTGAATCAAATACCGAGAACCCGAATTATTACTTGCGCACAGCAGGTTCAACTAAATTGACCAAGCTCACCAACTTTGCGCATCCTTATCCACAGATTAAAGACGTTAAAAAAGAAGTAATAAAGTATAAGCGTGCAGATGGCGTTGAACTGACAGCCGATTTGTATTTACCTCAGGGTTATAAAAAAGAAGACGGACCACTTCCGGGATTGGTGTGGGCTTATCCACGCGAATTTAAATCCGGTGATGCAGCCAGCCAGGTGAGAGGTTCATCTCACACGTTCACCCGTTTAAGTTGGGGCGGGCCTATTTATTGGGTAACACGAGGCTATGCCGTTCTTGACAATGCATCGATGCCGATTGTTGGTGAAGGTGCCAAAGAACCTAACGACACATACGTGGAACAACTTGTTGGTAGTGCACAAGCACTGGTTGACTACGGAGCAGCTCAGGGTTTTCTGGATAAAAATCGCGTAGGTGTTGGAGGTCACTCGTACGGAGCGTTCATGACTGCCAACTTGCTTGCACACTCTGATATTTTCAAAGCAGGAATTGCACGGAGCGGTGCTTATAACAGAACACTTACACCGTTTGGATTCCAGGCGGAAGAACGGACATATTGGGAGGCTCCGGAAACCTATTTCACCATGTCTCCTTTTTCATTTGCCGATAAATTGAAGGAACCAATTCTATTTACGCATGGTGAAGCTGACAATAACTCGGGTACATTCCCGGTTCAAACCGAACGATTCTATAATGCCATAAAGGGACATGGTGGTACGGCACGTTTTGTATTATTACCTTATGAAAGCCATGGTTACGGAGCTAAAGAAAGCATCATGCATACACTCTGGGAAATGGATCGTTGGCTGGAAACTTATGTAAAGAATGCCGGAAAGGATGTTAAGAAATCATCACCAAAAGCAGGAACCAAATAAACTGAAGGCACCCTGTTAAAATAAAATAAAACCGGTTTTACAGCCGGTTTTGTTTTTTCTACATCTTTACCGCATGCCCAAACCCCTGCTGTGCATTCTACTTGTACTGAGTTGCCAATCCTGGCAAGAAAGACCGGTATTTGATGTTATCATCCGCAATGGAATGGTGTACGATGGTTTGGGCTCTGCACCTCAACAAGTTGACGTTGGCATTAATGCTGACACAATTGCCGCCATCGGAAACCTGTCTGGATACAAAGGTAAAACCGAAATTGATGCAACCGGACTAACGGTTGCTCCAGGTTTTATCAATATGAACAGCATGTCGGATCGATCGCTTCAACTGGATGGCCGATCGATGAGCGACATCAAGCAAGGTGTTACCCTGGAAGTGATGGGTGAAGGTTGGAGTGCCGGCCCCGTGAAACGAAAATTGAAACAACCGGTTGACAGTCTTTGGACAACCCTCGATGAGTATTTCAACTGGCTCTTAAAAAAAGGAGTCAGCACCAACGTGGCTTCATTTGTAGGCGCGACAACCATCAGAAATTACGAATTGGAATATGCTAACCGTGCTGCTACTCCGGAAGAAATGGCACACATGAAAAAACTGGTGCAGGATGCGATGGAAGACGGTTCGTTAGGGCTGAGCTCTTCGCTGATCTATGCTCCGGCAGATTACGCCTCCACAGAAGAACTCATTGAACTTGCCAAAGTATCAAAAGCGAAAGGTGGAATTTACATTTCACATATACGAAGCGAAAGCGATAAGATTTTTCAGGCCCTGAACGAATCATTTCGCATCGCACAGAAAGCCGGTATAGCAACAGAGATCTATCATCTTAAAATCAATCACGAACGTAACTGGAATAAAATTGATACCGTCATTGCAAAAATTGACAGCGCTCAAAAAGCAGGATTAAAAATCACGGCCAACATGTATCCATATGCTGCCAGCAACACTTCTCTCACAGCCCGACTGCCCACCTGGGTCCAGGAAGGTGGTGCTAAAGCAATGCGCAAGCGACTCACAACGCCTGCACTCAGAAAAAAAGTGTTGGATGAAATGCGATTGGGAATCCCTACAAAAAATTCTGATCCTAAAGACGTGGTTATCCTCGGATTTCGTCTGGACTCACTGAATAAACTCTATCGCGGGAAGCGGTTGGATGAGGTTGCTGTGCATCATGGTAAAAATGCTGACGAGACATTGATCGATCTGATTGTAAAAGATAAATCACCTGGTGCTGCCATTTACCATTTGCAGACAGAGACGAACGTGCGAAAAATTATTCAATTGCCTTACGTTAGTTTTGGTTCAGATGGTGCTTCCATGTCTGACTTGCCTGTTTTCGCTGAGTGGGGAACTCATCCTAGGGCATACGGAACATTTGCCAGAGTTTTGGGGAAATATGCGCGAGAAGAAAAGTTGATATCATTGAGTGAGGCAATCCGAAGAATGACCTCTTTACCCGCTACGAACCTCCACATTATAAAAAGAGGCAGTCTAAAAACCGGGAACTTTGCCGACTTGATTGTATTTGATCCGAATACCGTTCTGGACCTGGCCACGTACGACAACCCCAAACAATATGCCGTGGGCATGATGCATGTTTTTGTAAACGGAACGCAAGTATTGCGGCAGGGAGAACATACCGGGGCCGAGCCGGGGCGCATTATTCGCGGGCCAGGCTGGAAAAAATGACTTTTTTGGAATACCCATGGCTCAAAATCTTATTTCGGGTGATCCCTATCCATGTCAGATTATTTAAGAGTATTACGAGGTAGAATGCGTGAATCCTATAATTTTACGCATTCAGAGCCCATTTTTTCATGAGTAAAGTTATAGGTGTCGTTTTCCTTTTGGTTTTTGTAAGCCATGCTTTTGCTCAGGATTTTAAAGACCTGATAAACAAAGGAGATAAGGCCTACACTAAAGCAGATTTTAACGCGGCCCTCGATCTCTATAGACAGGCCGAGACGCTGCAGCCCAACAGTCCAACCGTGCAACTTAAAATCGGACTCACTTATTTATCAACGACCTCCTTTAAGTTTAAAGCACTACCATATTTGAAAAAGGCATTTGCTGCACAGCCTACCATCGACCCGCTTATTGATTATTATCTCGGTGCAGCTTACCAGGTTACCCATGAGTTTGCCAGCGCACGTGAACACTATGAATTATTCAAGAAAAAGAATAAGCGTATGTCAGACATTGCTCAACATAAAATTGATGAGTGTATCAGAGGCGATTCATTGGTTAGAAATGCTACTGAAGCAATTATTGAAAATGTTGGCAAAACAATTAACTCAACTCTCCACGATTACGCTCCGTTACTGTATCCGGAAGGCGATGCAATGATCTTTACTTCTAACCGGGAAGCGCCTCCCTCACCCGACAGGTCAAAGCCTCCCATGAACTTTGAGGATATTTACATATCCCTGAAAAATAATGAGCACTGGGGTTCACCAAAACAACTGAGTCCTAACGTGAATGTTGAACAACACGATGCAGCCGCTTCTATTTCACACGATGGAAGATTCCTGTTCCTCTATTACGAAGAAGGTTATGGCGACATCTACGTGTCGGAACGAGTAGACGGCTCTTGGCAAAAACCCATAGCCCTCAATGAAAACATCAATACCCTCAACTGGGAAACATCGGCCTGTTTATCT
Organism: Cyclobacteriaceae bacterium; assembly: GCA_035764995.1. Lineage (GTDB taxonomy): Bacteria > Bacteroidota > Bacteroidia > Cytophagales > Cyclobacteriaceae > UBA2336. The sequence goes on from DASTYM010000370.1 coordinate 5,724, forward strand.
GCAGACGGAAAAAAACTTTATTTCTCAAGTAACCGACCCGGAGGTTACGGTGAGTTGGATATTTGGATGAGCACAAAAGATGGTAAAGGCGATTGGGGTAAACCTGTTAATCTCGGTCCAAACGTAAACACTCCCGGTAATGAAGATTCACCGTTTATTCATCAGGATGGCGTAACATTATATTTCGGATCAGATGCGCACCCCGGATTAGGTAACACCGACATTTTCAGAAGCGAATTCAAAGATGGCATGTGGAATACACCGATTAACATGGGATATCCCGTAAACTCTGCCGACTACGATAACTACTTTGTAATCTCCAGGGATAAAAAGGATGGGTACTTTGCTTCGGTGCGCGAGGATGGAATGGGAGAAACCGATATTTATTTTATTCACTTCCTTGATCCCAAACCAAAAGAAGTTGTGGTCGTTGCCCCGGTGGTAATTGAGCAGCCAAAAGTTGAGAAGGAAAAAGATTTTGTTGACCCGATTGTACAACTTCAGAAGGATCTTAAAATCGGAACCATTCTGAAAGGAAAAGTACTTGATGCAAACTCTGCTCAGCCGTTAGCAGCGCGAATAACGCTTACTGATAACGAGAAGAATCTTGTGCTGGCCATTATTAACTCCGATCCTAAAACAGGTGACTTCGAGATGTTTATCCCTCACGGTGGTAACTATGGTGTTGCCACTGAAATGGAAGGATATCTGTTTAATTCCATCAACTTTAACGTTCCTGCTTTTTCAGAAATGCAGGAAATCGAAACAGCCATCATTATGGAAAAGGCTGAAGTGGGTTCAAAGGTGGTCTTGAAAAATATTTTCTTCGATACCGGGAAAGCTGATCTGAGGCAAGAATCTGTTGCAGAATTAGAAACCATGCGCAAATTGCTGGAAAAAAATCCTAACCTGAAAGTACAGATTAACGGACATACAGATAACGTTGGTGAGGCCACCTATAATAAAGGTCTCTCACTAAAGAGAGCCCGTTCTGTCGTTGATTATCTGATTCGCAACGGAATTGATGTTAACCGTTTAGCCGCCATTGGCTACGGAGAAGAACGACCGCTCGTGTCTAACGATGACGAAACCGGAGGTCGCGAGATTAACAGACGTACAGAGATCGAAATTATCGGTGCGGACGAAGGTCATTAAAACATGACAGTAGCCGATCAAATTCTCTCTTTCTATAAAAAATTGAATTCTCCTACTGCGTTGCCTCGAGGCGTGCAGGTAATGAATCCATTTCAAAACAAGGAAGTGTTTGAATTATGCAAAAAATTCTATTATCAGTTTTACAACGACTCACAACCCAGGAAACTTATCATGGGAATTAACCCCGGCCGACTTGGTGGCGGCATGACAGGGATTCCGTTTACAGACCCCGTTAAGCTTGAAAAACTTTGCGGTATCCCGAACTCTCTTCAGAAAAAGTCTGAATTATCAGCAGATTTTATCTACACCATGATTGAATCGTTCGGAGGGACTCAATTGTTTTACAGTAAATTCCTATTCAGTTCTGTTTGTCCGTTAGGCTTTACCAAAAACGGCATCAATATGAATTACTATGATGATCAATCGCTCGAAAAGAAGACGCGAGAGTTCATTATTTCCTCTATTCAAACACAATTAAAATTTTCGATAGATCGTGAAATTTGCTTTTGCATGGGTGAAGGGCAGAATTATAAATATCTCCTAAAACTCAATTCAGAATATTCCTTTTTTAACAAAATAATTCCATTGCCGCATCCTCGTTTTATCATGCAATACAGAAGAAAAAAATTGCATGAATTCGTAAACATGTATACTCAAAAATTAAAGGCAAACTGACGAGCACGCCATTCACCGCCCTAATAGGAAAGTCAAAGATCGACACGGCTTGTTAACCAATAAACTGGTTACATTGGAGCCTATTTTATATTTATAACTGAACAAACAATTGATTTATGAAAAAGAAAATTGTGTATTTCTTAACAGGAATTGCAAGCATTGTTTTAATGGCCTTTCTATTTTCTGCCTGCTCTGATGATTCTAAAAATGCCCGCATCGAAGTACGTTTAACAGATGCACCTGGGGATTATGACGAGGTAAACATCGACATTCAAGAAGTAGAGGTTCACACAAACGGTGGCTGGACCTCGCTGGACATTATTCCCGGAGTTTACAATCTTCTTGATTTTACAAATGGATTAGACACTTTGATGGGAAGCCTTGTTGTTCCGGAAGGTGAGCTTTCACAGATCCGTTTAATTTTAGGCGACAATAACACCATTAAAGTAGATGGTGAAGTTTTTGATCTGGCAACACCCAGCAGCCAGCAATCGGGGTTAAAACTAAATGTACATACATTATTACAAGGAGGATTAACTTATCGCTTTTTACTTGATTTTGAAGTTGCAAAGTCCATTATTGTACTGAAGGGAAATGGTGGTTACAGTTTAAAGCCGGTTATCCGTGTAGTAACTGAAGCTACAAGTGGTGGTATAAGTGGCACTGTAAGTATTCCGGAATCTACTCCTGCAGTTTATGCAATTATCGATCTTGATACACTTGGTACTTCCTTCGCAGATTCAACTGGAGGATTTTTTATTGGGGGATTACCTGCAGGATCATACAGGGTTTCCTTTGCACCTGCAACGGGTTATACAATTCCCGACAAAACATTGGTTCCTGTAACAGTCGGTAATGTTACCGACATTGGCGTGGTTGAAGTTACAGTAGAATAGGTTTTATAGCATTAGTTCCATCTTGACATCCGCTGTTGCGAACGGGGAGTTTTCAACCGGAACATGTCGGAACCCATATTTTTCATAAAGAGTCAACGCGACTTGAAGCTGGCTGTTAGAGAATAATGTAATCTTGCTCGCTTTAAGTTCGTTGGCTTTTTTAATGCACATTTCCATCAGCAACTTGCTGATTCCCTTTCCACGATATTCGCGTGCAACCGCCATTTTTGCTAATTCATAAACACCATCGTGTTCGAATAGCAAGGCTGCCGATCCTACAATCCGATTATCGCACTGTGCCAGGTAAATTATTCCTCCCGTATCTAAAATCCTTGTCCGCGGATCATCCAGTGCTTCCATGTCGCGTGGCTCGAGTAAACCATAATGATCGAGCCACTCAACGTTAAGCTCTTTAAAGGCACGATGATGCTCATCACCGTACTCAATTATCTGAACGGAAGTCATGTCGTCAGTTCATTTTTT
>DASTYM010000371.1:0-10474 GCA_035764995.1 Cyclobacteriaceae bacterium
CTGGCGGAACGAAGACCGATTCACGATCGGGTGAGAATTGAAAACATGTTGCAGCACGGCAATATTCTCGTAACGGCATGGGCAGGCGAATTATTAGTAGGTGTGTCGCGTGCCCTCAGTGACTTTGCGTTTTGTTGTTATTTGTCTGACCTGGCCGTAGATGAATCGTATCAAAAACAGGGAATCGGGAAGCAGTTAATTCAGGAGACACATATTGTTTCAGGGCTTCAGACAACACTGATCCTTCTGGCAGCTCCAAAGGCTGCAAACTATTATCCTAAAATCGGGATGGACCGGTTTACGGATTGCTTCCTGATTCGCAGGAAAGATTCTTAAAAAAATCTACTATGGAGAAATTCCCAATTACTGACAAAACAGAAATCACACGTTTACCAAAACGTGGCGTCTATGAAAAAGAAACTGTGTTTACTATTTTGGATGATGCACTGGTTTGCACGGTTGCGTTTGTTTTAAATGGTCAGCCCTTCCAGATTCCAACAGGCTTCTGTCGGAAAGATGACACACTGTATATTCATGGCTCCGTAGGAAGTTTTTACATGCGTGAACTGGCTGCGAATAAATTACCCGTTTGTGTGAGTGTAACACATCTTGACGGGCTGGTGTTAGCACGTTCCGCTTTTCATCATTCTGTGAATTATCGTTCGGTAGTACTATTTAGTCATGCTGAAAAAGTGGAAGATAAAAATGAATTGTACAAAGTGCTTGAAATTTTCACCAATAAAATACAACCAGGCCGGTGGAATGACATCCGCCAACCAAACGATGGCGAATGGAAAGCAACCATGGTGTTGAAGTTTAAAATTGAAGAAGCATCTGCTAAAGTAAGAACCGGTGGCCCGATTGATGATGAGGAAGACTATGACATGAATACCTGGGCTGGCGTGGTTCCACTGAAGATGCAACGGCAAGCCGTCATCGCTGACCCTAAATTAAAAGCTGGTGTTTCATTACCCGCCTATCTTCAATGAAAATTGAACACATCGCGCTTTGGACAAGAAATCTCGAAAAGATGAAATCATTTTACGAGCAATACTTTCATGCCCGAGCAGGTGAAAAATATGTAAACCCAAAAAAGCAATTCGAATCTTACTTTCTTTCTTTTGAAAGTGGCGCCCGTCTTGAGTTGATGCAGATAGCATCGGTACCTGACTCAACAAATGACATCTACAAACAATTTACGGGATTCATTCATTTCGCCATTTCTACCGGAAGCAAAGAACGCGTTGATTCTCTCACACTTCAGCTGAAAGATGATGGCTTTCAAATTCTGGACGGCCCGCGCACTACCGGGGACGGTTACTACGAGAGTGTGGTATTAGATCCTGAAGGAAATAGAGTAGAGATCACGATTTAGAAATTGATTAGTGTTTTGAAGAATGTAAAATCCTTGCAGCAATGATCTTACGAAAAGCCACGCTGTCTGAAGCACCAGCAATTTGGGAAATCCTGCAGCAGGCCATTGAACAGCGAAGAAAAGATGGAAGTCAGCAATGGCAGAGCGGCTATCCTAATAAACAAACGGTTCATGAAGACATCGAGAAAGGATATGCCTATGTGCTTGTAGATCAGGATGCCATTGTAGCATATGCCGCCATTATTTTCGGGACGGAGCCTGCGTATGAAAACATTGAAGGGAAATGGCTTACTGATGGTGATTACTTAGTAGTTCATCGCGTAGCCACATCCGATGCAGCAAAACGCAAGGGTACGGCCACCCATTTATTCCAACTCATTGAGAACCTCAGTCGCGAACATGATGTGTACAGCATTAAAGTAGATACCAATTTCGACAACGTTCCAATGCTGAGAATACTGGACAAACTACACTACATCTATTGCGGTGAAGTTTACTTTAAGGGTGCATCAAGAAGGGCATTTGAAAAAGTGCTTCGGTAGCTCTTTGCGCTAACTCCGCGCTCTTTGCGTTCTCTGCGGTTAATCACAATAAGCTATCGGGATTTTTAACGCAAAGAACGCAAAGGAAAATACACGCAAAGGACACAGAGAAATTATTTCTGTTCCAGAATCTTTTCGCGTTGATATAAAAACATCGGCAGCGGTCCCGCCAATCCAAACAACAGCGTAAGCACTACATATACCCAGCTGTTTTTTATTCCCAATTTTTTGGATTCGACAACAATCCAGATTAAAGCCACGAATACAACACAGAGCAAATCAGTAACGAAAGCCGCTCCAATCCTATTTCCGAACATACCGTTCATCGTGGCTTGCGGGTCTAGCCACAATAGAATATTACCGGTTTCGACCGATTCATTGAAAACGAGGACATTGGGCGCAATAAATCCAATGATGGCCAAAAAAAGGTAGAAAGTTTTCATAGCGACAGGGGTTTATTACTCAATATAATACTTACACCGCTCTGTCCAGAAACCAACTACTCAAACGTCATAATTTCGTAACGCGGCATCACGAAAGATTCCTTAACTTAAATTCTAAACCCAATCAAATATGAAAAAACTACTCATTTTCGCGACTATTTTTGCCCTCGTCAGCTTTAAGACAGCCGACACGGAACTTACAAAGGATGAACGAAAACTTGCACAGGACGAGCTCAAGAAAACAAAGGAAAATTTCCTAAAAAGTTTAAAAGGGCTGAGTAAAGAACAACTGAACTTTAAAAGTTCTCCTACCTCCTGGTCAATTGCCGAGTGCGCTGAACATATCGCGATTTCAGAAAACAACCTATGGGCTGCCTTAGAGGGATCCTTGAAATCAGCGGCTGATCCTTCCAGACGCGGAGAAGTAAAATCAAGCGATACGGACGTGTTAAGCATGATTACCAGTCGCGCAAATAAAGTAAAGACACAAGAAGCATTTGAACCAAAAGGCGCTACCGTAGAGCAATCAATAAAAGATTTCACTGCTAAACGCGATTCTCACTCAGATTTTGTAAAGACTACCAAAGAAGACCTCCGAAACAGATATGTTGTCTTTCCCTGGATAACGTTAGACTCTTATCAATTGATTTTGTTCATGTCGGGCCACACCGCAAGACACACAGCACAAATTGAAGAAGTGAAAGCTGATCCGAATTATCCGAAGAAGTAAATTTGGTAATCAGTGATCGGTAATCGGTATATTTGAATAGTCATTACTGATTACCGATCACTTTTCAGTAAGTCTGCAGCTCTTTAGATTCGTGAAAGAAAAAGCCGGGGTCGTTCGTCTTTGCGAAAGACAACATCGCCCGTGCCACTTTAGCAGAATCAATGGCCTTGTATTTTGCAGGGATAAGAAATCCTAACGCCTTAAAAAATGTAGTGGCCGCTCCTTCGCCTGCCCGTTGCTCGGTTCGGTCACCTAATAAAAGCGATGGGCGAAAAATATGAACGGTGCGAAACGCAATCGCACTGATCGCATCTTCAACGTCTCCTTTTACTTTGTTATAGAAAATGCCTGACTTTTTATCAGCACCTAAAGCAGATATGAGCAAGTATTGGGTTGCTCCTTGATTTTTGGTAATGCGGGCTAACACGTGAGGATACTCAAAATCCACCTTTCGAAAGGCCTCCTTTGTTTTTGCGATCTTAATGGTAGTACCAAGACAACAAAATACATCATCGGCTTTTAGTTCGGCATCGTGTTCAGCTAGTTTATCGTAATCCAGCACCAGGTTTTCAAGTTTAGCATGCTGAACAACCAATGGTTTTCGTGTGATCGCAATAACTTTTCCATAATACTGATCCTCCAACAGCAATTGAAGTAATTGTTTTCCGATGAGTCCTGTGGAGCCAGCAATCAGTGCAGTTTTCATATTGCTGTTTTGGATTTTTCCCACGTTAGAAATTTATCGATCTCTCCCTGGATAGAATTATATACCCATACCAAAACGCCAAAATCATCTGTCAGGCCCATCAAAGGGATGAAATCCGGAACAAGATCAAGCGGATTCATAAAATAGATAATAGCTGCCAAAATTGTCATGACTGTCTTCCAGGGAATCTCCCGATATTTTCCAGACGCATACGCACTAGCCAGCCTGGAAAAAACACTCATCTTTTCTTTCGCTGCTGCAACTGAGACTTTACTCCAGTTGACGGTTGTCATTTTTTTTCCCAACCGTGTTAACAATAAAGCAATCCTGCCCTTATTTCCTGAAAGATGGGCTGCGCTCGTTAAGGCTCTATCAAAGAATACATTTTTCAAAATACTTGTTGAATCTCCTGCTTCAGCTGACTCAATGCATGCGCTACCGGGTCGACAGGTTTGTTGATATAGCGTTCAAATATTTTTTTGGAAAGCTCGAGACTGGTAGATTCCATGCCCATTTCGGATGCTGCATCGTTGATGGTCATCGCTAAATCTTCCTTCGCATTTTTGATATGCTCCCAAACAGCTTCTGTCATGAAAACCTGTTGTGAAGCATTGTGATTGTATTCGTTCCGGATTTCATTGAGGAGAATCTGATGAAATTCTTTTGCGGGGATTGGTCCGACATTCAGGCGGATCAATAAATTTTGCGGACTAATGCGCTCGAGAAAGAGACACATCCGCTCATAAGCCTGCATGCGAAGCGGCAATACGGCTTCGATGCTGCGGCCTCGTATTTCCAGTTTTTTAAGCTCTATTTCTTTTGCCAGGAATGACCGTACCAGCAAATAAGCTGCATACAGCACCACCGAGGCGGGTACTAAAATCTTAACAAATTCAATAATTGCGTCCATAGGAATTAATAACGTTCTTTTTGTGTTTGAAATTTAAATAATTTTAAGCCCTTAATCGTTATCCGCCAAGATGTTTTCCAGCGTACAACCCGTTACCATTTCTGAAAAAGCTGCCGTTGAGATTCGGAAGATCATGGAAACCAAGAATATCCCGGAAGGCTATTCACTCCGCGTGGGTATTAAAGGTGGCGGATGTGGTGGCGTTTCACTATTAATCGGATTTGATAAACCAAGATCAACAGACCTTTCTTATATCGTGGAGGGTATTCCCGTGCTTGTCGATAAAAAACACACGATGTATATCATCGGTAAAGAAGTCGATTTTTATGAGGGGGCAGATGCGAGGGGATTTATGTTTGCAGATAAGGCTTGAGTATTTGAGTTAAATCTCAATACTCAATACTCAATACTCAATACTCAATACTATTTACTTCCTTCTTTTACTAAGGCTAACCGTTGCCCTCTTACACTTCCCTCCGATTGGTGGATTAATTTTCGAAATCCTTAACTCCACACTCAAAACTGTTTTCAGTTGATGAAGGACATCGTCAATAATTTTTTCAGCAACGGTCTCCAATAACTTCGATGGTTTTTCCATCTCAGCTTTCACGATGCGAAAGAGGGTTTCGTAATCAACGGTTCCGGAAAGATTGTCATTTTTAGCTGCAGCAGAAAAATCTGTTTCGACAGCGATGTCTACTTCAAACCAGTTGCCACTTTCCCGCTCATGCGGATACACGCCATGGAATGCATGAAACTCGAGCCCTTCAAGCGCGATACGTCCACTCATCCAATCTCGTCAAAAAATGATTTTGTTGCTTTTTTGGAGCTTACTTCCTCCAACATCGATTGTGCGACTACCAGTTCTTCAGCTGCCTCAGCGATGTTGGGTACTGGTACAGGAGCCGGGGCAGCTACGGGTCCGGGCTCTGGCTTATACTCAACGTTTGGGGAAATCGTCTTTTTAATATCTTTTTTAGCCTGTGTTACATGCTGGTCGGCATCAAAACTTTTTTGAGCACTTTTAATTCTTTCTACCCGTTCAATGGTATCCTGCGAAATTCGCTTGAGCTCCAATAACAGTTCGTCACGCGTACTCTCAAGTTTTTTATAATTTTCTACCATTGCCTTCAGGCGGTCTTCCATCTCCACAAGTGTTTGCTTCGATTTTGCTCCGGCTTCTTCGATCGTATTGCGTGCTTTAACTTTCGCCTCGTTTAACATGGCATCAGCCTTCAACTGCGACTCGCGCATATTCAAATCAGCTGCCTGGCGAGCCTGCTCAATAACATTAGCACCTGTATCCTCTGCGGTCTTCAGCGTTTTAAAAAGTGAACTTTCAACTTCTCTTAACTTGAGCACTTCCCGTTCGCACGCTTCCAGTTTAATTCTCAGTTCCTTGTTCTCATCACCAACACGTTCCCACTCCTGTGAAAGAGTTTGCAAGAATGCATTTACTTCATCCTGATTGTAACCTCGAAAGTTTTTCTCAAAGGCCTTCTGTCGGATTTCAAGCGGTGTAATTTTCATTGCTGTAATATTTTAGTTTAAAAAATAGACCCGTAAAACTGCTCACGAATCTTGTAGTTCTATATTCCAGGCCGAAACACTGCGATCGTCACTGGCACTTAAAAGTAGGTCGGAGGTCCATAAGAGTCTGTTGACAGAGGTACCATGTCCCGCATGGCGAGCTTTATCAATTACTTTCAGCAGCTTTAACTCCCCTAAGTCCCACACCTTGATGGACTTATCCATGCTACAAGTTACGAAATGTTTGCCATCCGGGCTAAATTCAAGGTGATTTATTGCATACATATGAGCTACGATCTCAGTTACCGGCAAATATCCTGCCTGAACATCCCATACTTTTAAGCGGGCATCCCGCGAACCGCTAAACAGAAAATTGCCTTCTGGAGAGTACCTAACGGTAAAAACCGAGTTCTGATGGGCACGCCATTCCCGCTTCATTTCGAGCGTTTCCAAATCAAATACCCTGATAAAATGATCGCTAAAACCAACAGCCAATTCTCCCCGCGTTGCGTGAATCGCAATGGCGCGGGCATTCTTTTCAGATTGCTTCACCTTTTGCTTGATTACCAATTTCTCCAAATCTATACTTGTCACCACCCCATCACCGGATGCCACATAAAGCTTTTTATTCAATGATTGAATATCAAAAATGGCAGCCTCGGTTATATGTAACGAACCAATCTCCTTTTTATTCTCCCACTCCAACAGATGAATTCCGTCATAATTGTGACCCGCGATTAAAAGGTTACTTCCGGAATGATAATGCAGTGCATACACTGAATTGGGAAGTTTTGCGATAAGTTCACCCTGTTCAGGGTTTTGATAATTCCATTTAACAATCATCCCGTCACCCGCACCACTAAAAAAATGGTTTGTATCTTTTGAAGGTTGCAGTGTATACACACAATCTCGATGACCTGAATAAGATTGAACCTTTGTTACTTGTACCTTGTGCATGGAGTGATAACCGAATTTTATCGGATATTTACAAAATTGAGATATAAACATCGATAATCCATGCCTCTTGAAAAATTAGAATATAAACCGGAGAAACGTGCCTGGGGTATTTGGAGGATTGCTGAAGATGAACAATCGCTACTGAATCAGGTCAGTAATTATGAGTCAATTTCAGACGCGATCACACATCCTCAAAAAAGACTGGAATTTATTGCAGGCCGTGTTCTTGCAAGAAATATTCTGGAGGCACTCGGAAAACCATTTGAAGGGGTTGTTAAAGATTTTTATGGCAAGCCATTCTATAAGCAGAATACATTTCAACTTTCCCTGAGTCATTCCTATCCTTATGTTGCTGCAGTGACAGATGTTTATCAACCTGTGGGTATTGATCTTGAACAAATCACCAAAAAACTTCTAAAGGTTGGTCCGAGAGTATTACATCCCTCCGAGCAACAAGATGCCGGAAATGACGAAATCAAACATTGCATCTATTGGTGCGCTAAAGAAGCACTCATAAAAATTTACGGAAAAAAGGACTTAGTGTTTTCAAAACATTTACTGATTAACCCCTTTAAACTTGAGAAGGAGGGGCTTTTGCTTGGCAGAATAATTGCTAACAATACTGAGACCACGATACCTTTGCAATATTTCGTGCACAGCAATTTTGTGGTTGTTTTAAATTCGTAATGTATGCGGTTAATTATAGCAGCTTTTCTGATTACAAGTTTGAACTGCACGGCTCAGGTAATTGAAAATTTCTCAATGACCAATGTGCTGGACGGAAAAACAATCACCCTGGAGGGATACTCATCTTCTACCGGCATCGTTATCATTTTTACCAGCATCAACTGTCCTTACGATGGATACTATCTGAGTCGCATAAAAGAACTGGCCGAAAAAAATGGCAAGGTCCCTGTTCTCCTGGTTAATTCGAGTTCAAGCGAATCGATAGAACAAATGAAACGTTTTGTTGAACAAAACTCTATTCGCATTCCGTACCTGGCCGATCAGGAACGGAAAATGTTTACCAGTTTAAACCCGCGAAAAAGTCCGGAATGTTTTCTGCTGCAAAACAGAGTCGGGAAATTTAATGTAGTATACCGCGGTGCGATTGATGACAATCCACAAACAAGTTCTGAGGTAAATCAGCAGTATCTAAAAAACGCTATCGAAAACATGATCGCCAATCAAAAAATCGGCACACCTGATGTGCGACCGGTAGGATGCAGTATTCCGAAAAATTAAACGCCTAGATCAGCGCCATCGGCTATTAGCAAAAGTAATTCCTTCACCTCTTCTGCTTTTTCGTGCTCACCCATCTTGTCAAACGACATGATCAAATTGCGAAACACTCTGCGAACAATCTCCAGGTTAGAGCAGGGTTGAAAGAAAGAATCCTGAGGAGTTAGCCTTAACTCGTGGATGTAATTCTCAATATCCTGCTTAGAGAAGATGAGTCCCTTGTTAAAAGCATTGATATAGAATTGGTTCTTTTCATCTTTATAGGTAACAATGAAAAGATTGGGAAGATTAACGCCCGAAACAGGCATTTTTAATTTTTGCGCAACCAGCATATAAATGATGCACAACGTAATGGGGTTTCCCTTGTGCGTCTCCAACACAATGTTGATCATGGAATTACCAGGCGAATGAAAATTTTTGGTATTTGCCCCGAATTTCAATTTGTTAAACAGCACGCCATTCAAAACCTTTACCTGATCAAATGGATACAAGTCCGGCTTAAATTCAAGCCAGGCTTCGTAATAAATTTGCTCCAGCTCTTGTCTTAATTTCTCAATCTCTAAATCGGGGTATTGGTAAGTTGCGATCAACCACAAGCCTGTTAGTAAATCCTGATCTTTGCTTGCATACCACTCCTCTATTCTGAATTTTAATAACTCATACTGAAGATCGTGAATCAACTCTTCGATTCTTCGTTGAACGAGTGGGTTGAAATTATTTTCCCATTCGTGTTCCAGATAAGGAATCGCTTCTTTCCCAAGAGAGCGAATTTTATCCACCACTTGAGTAACGATTTGATCATCCTGATCATCTAGCAAAGAGACTAGCGCTTTAAGTTCTTTCTCAGTCATTAATGAATAAATAAACCGTAATACTCAATTTAGCAAAAAATTCTGCTCTCGACCTTGCTCTACAAACCGCCCTGTAATTTGCTCCAACCGATAAAGCAGATCGTAGAAATTGCCTACCAATAATAGTTGACTCTTCTGACTTGGGGAGTCTATTAAATATTTTAATAGCTTGAAGAGAATACTGTTTGGTTCTTTCCTTGAACTTTTCAATAAATTCTTTTTTAGAACCCTCCATTATTCAATCATTTTTTATTATTCAATCACTCTGTCATTGATTAGGTTTGTATTACACCAACATTAAATTTTTCCACCGGTGCATTATTGGCTGCCTCAATTCCCATGGAAATCACTTTCCGTGTTTCCACCGGGTCAATAATTCCGTCAACCCAAATACGGGCTGCCGCATAATAGGGGCTTAATTGATCATTATAACGATCTGTAATTTCTTTCAATAGTGCTGCTTCTTCTTCTTTGCTGATTTCTTTCCCCTGCGATTTTAAAGAAGCAACCCGAATCTGCAACAATGTTTTCGCTGCCGATGCTCCGCTCATCACCGCGATTTGTGCTGATGGCCACGCATAGATCAATCGTGGATCGTATGCTTTACCACACATGGCATAATTTCCTGCACCGTATGAATTACCCATGATAAACGTAAACTTAGGAACAGTAGAATTGGCCATTGCGTTCACCATCTTCGCGCCATCCTTGATTATTCCTCCATGCTCTGCTTTGCTGCCTACCATAAAACCGCTCACATCCTGTAAAAAGATCAACGGAATTTTACGTTGGTTGCAATTCATGATGAAGCGTGCCGCCTTATCTGCCGAGTCGGAGTAAATAACTCCGCCCATTTGCATCTCGCCCTTTTTGGTTTTTACAACTTTGCGTTGATTGGCTACAATGCCAACTGCCCAACCATCGATACGCGCTGTTCCGCAGATAATAGTTTTGCCATATAAATCCTTGTACTCTTCAAATTCTGAATTATCGACAAGTCGTTTGATAATTTCCAGGGTATCGTAAGGCTTTGTACGGTCACTCGGGAACAATCCATAAATTTCCTTTGGATCGTGTTTGGGAGCTGCAGCTTTTACGCGATCGAAGCCCGCTTTTTCAAAATGACCAATTTTATCAAAGATGGAGCGTATGTAATCGAGACATGCCTGATCATTCGGAAACTTATTG
>DASTYM010000372.1:0-2101 GCA_035764995.1 Cyclobacteriaceae bacterium
ACCGGAAGACACGGAAGAACTCCGGCAACAAATTCTTGAGGCTGACAGAAACTTTAGCAAGATGGCTTCAGAAAAAGGAGTCGCAGAAGCATTTCTTTATTATGCTGATGAAAAGGTGATTAAGCCAAGTCCGGGAAAACAACCCCTGGTAGGGAAATTTGCGCTGTTAAAATTTTACAAAGACAATCCTGTTACCTATTCATTAACATGGGAGCCGCTCAAAGCTGAAGCAAGCGGAGCCTTAGGATATACTTTTGGAGGCTACACGCTAACAACGAAAACTCCGGATGGAATGCGAGACACTCTTCAGTATGGAAACTATGTTTCTATCTGGAAACGGAAAAAAGACGGGAGCTGGCGATATGTGTTGGATACAGGAAATCCAACCCCTGGTCAGGTTGTGCTGCCATAAGCAACCTATAATGACGCAATTTGGGTGATTATTAATCACCATCCATAAGGGTACTTTTACCTTGTAAATTATGTACAGGTTTTTCTTTGCGGTGTTGCTCCTTTTCGTGAGCGCAATTACCTCTGCACAACATGGCGGGCTTCAAAGCAGTTTTGCATTGCGAAATTATACTGCGATACACGGCCTGCCACAATCGCAAGTCAATACAATAGTTGAGGACGATAATGGTTATTTGTGGATGGCAACCCATGGTGGCGGTCTTACCCGTTTCGATGGTCAGGAATTTAAAGTGTACACAACATTGGATGGGTTGCTGAGCAACATCATTTTACATATTGCCATCGATGCTCAAAAAAATTTATGGATTGTACATCCACGCGGTATAACACGGTTTGATGGAGTAACCTTTAAAAAATTTCAGGCCTCTGGTGAATTGTCAAAATTGAAAATGGTGCGGAAGGCATACGTGTTTCAAGACACGGTGTTTATTACTTCATCTCCAGGAGTGTTGGGAAAAATTTATAAAGATTCGGTTTACTACTGGAGTAAAGAATATGAAGCAGGCAAGCTGTTAACACGTATCCATCAGTTGCGTAACGGGAATTTGTTGATTTGTTTGAACGATGGAAGGATAATTTTAAAAACCCCTGAAGGTGAGTCAACGATCGGGACGGCACCTGTCTCCAATAAACTTGTCTATATCTATACCGCGGGAGATAAAATTCTGTTTGTCTTTTATGCCGAAAAGGAAGGCTATTCAACCTGGAGTTTGAATATAGATGAAAGGAAGCTGACTCCTTTCAATACGAATATCAACCAGCAGGTCTTATTGTTTGATGAAGCCACAAAAACCTATTGGATGAAAGGTGAAAATGGCGGATTGTTAGCCTGGCGGGAAGGGACCTCAAAACCTGAAGTTATTTTAAGTGGCATTGATGTCACGCAGGTGTTTGCAGATAGTGAAGGAAATATTTGGATAGCTACCAACGGAGGAGGAGTGTTTAAGTATTTTCATCAGGACTTTAGTAAATGCAGTTCAGAAAATATGCGGGGTGTGATGAGCATCCTGGAAGATAGCCACCATGCTTCCTGGATCGGCACTATGGGCAACGGTATCTGGAGAATGAAAGACGGAAAAGTTGATAAGTTCCAAGACGATAAACTTTCGTACCGAAATGGTGTTAACTGCATTGTTGAAGGTCCCGATAAGACAGTGTGGGTGGGAACTACCGGTGGGCTCGGTAAATATGATGGAAAAAAAGGATTCACATGGTACACACCTGAAGACGGCCTCACAGGCTGGTCTGTTTTAGGCATTTCCTTCGATGAAAAGGGAAACCTTTGGATTGGCACAGGTGCCGGTTTGAATTATTTTGATGGCAGGAAATTTACTCACTACAAAACTGAACAAGGATTGCTTACCAATCTGGTAAACTCCCTTTATTACGCTGAAAAAATTAAAACTTTATTCGTTGGTAATGAGTTTGGTGTTAACACCATTTCCAATGGAAAAGTTAAACTCCTGCGCATCAAGGAATTTGAGAATGCAATGATCTTAAGTATACAACCCTATCGTGATTCACTCTTACTTTTTGGATCAGGCGGAGCAGGATTTGCCGTTTATAATCCCCAGACAAACAAATCATATTTCATCAATACACACGATGGTCTAAAATCAGATTTTATTTA
>DASTYM010000373.1:0-7895 GCA_035764995.1 Cyclobacteriaceae bacterium
CTTTAAATACAGAATACCACTGATCATAGCAATTGGTTTCCTTTTTGGGAGCCGCAGCAGACGCAGATTTAGCACCGCCCGATTGTGCAACAACCGTGATGGTTAATAATATACAAGTAACAAGGGATAAGATAGTCTTCATACAATAGCAGTTAATTTTAACGAAGATAAGTCATTTTTTAAGTGGATTCAAAGCCGCTCAACCAATTATCCCCTATTATGTCCGATGGACCAAAGGTGATAAATATCAGGTGCGGTTTTTTAAACAGGCCTTTCGCGAGCTAATTCAAATCTTCCTATATTCGAGGTTCAAACTACCCTACTTCAATATGAAAATCTCCTCGATTCAGGACGCTCCGAAATGGGGTTTGGTTCTGGTGCTGGCGCTAACGGCCTGTGGTAAGAAATCCGAAACAGTTAGTCTACCTCCCATCAAAGTAAATGTTGTCAAGGCCGTTCAGGATGACGTTCCCTTGTATGAAGAATTTGTTGCACAAACATTCGGCATGTCAGATGTTGACATTCGGGCACGTGTCGAAGGGTGGGTAACTTCTGTAAATTTTAAAGAAGGATCTGCAGTAAAAAAAGGTCAACTACTCTATATAGTAGATGACGTGCAATACCAAACGCGGGTTGATCGCGAAGCAAGTGAGTTAACAAGGGCCAAAACAGAATTAGTAAGAGCACAAAACGAACTGAACCGTGTAAAGCCCCTTACCGAAATGAACGCCCTCAGCAAAAAAGATCTCGATAATGCTACCGCAGCTTACGAAGCAGCGCAAGCACAGGTGAATGCTTCAAGTGCTTCACTCGAGAATGCTAAAATTGAGTTCGGTTACACCCGGGTCTACGCCCCGTTTGACGGGGTTATTGGGATTTCGAATGTCCGCGTTGGCGATTATGTAAGCAGAGCTGGTTCTTCTTCTGTACTGACAACCATTTCAAGCATAGGAGGCGTTCGGGTCCGTTTCCAAATCAGCGAACGAGAATACCTACGCATTGCGCAACTGACCCAGGAAGAATTAACGGCTGCTAAAAAGAATGTGCAATTGATTTTGGCTGACGGTTCTGTTTATCCTCATACCGGGGAAGTGAATTTTGCTGATCGCGAAATTGATCCTAAAACAGGAACACTGACCGTTGAAGCAACTTTCCCGAATCCAAAAGGATTGTTACGCCCGGGATCATTTGTAAAAACCCGTGTATTGCTCAGCACGGTTGCGAATGCAATTGTTATTCCTCAGCGATCTGTTATGCAACTCCAGCACCTGGCACAGGTATTTATTGTTACCGATTCCAGCACACTCAAAGCAAGTGCAGTTGAAACCGGACCAAAAGTTGGCGATGGATGGATTATTAAGAAAGGACTCAGTGCCGGACAACGCGTTGCCGTTGTTGGAACCGTGAGCCTTACTCCCAACTCCAAAATAGAAGCAGTGGAAATGCAATGGCCTGATAGTACAGCCACGAAAAACTAACCTCTTTAACTCACCCCCTTATGAGTGAATTTTTTATCAGAAGGCCCATTGTCGCAATGGTTATATCAATCCTGATGGTGATCATCGGATTTATTACCCTTCAGGGAATACCCATTTCAAAATATCCGGAGATCACCCCTCCGATGATCCAGGTTACAACAACGTTTAACGGTGCGAATGCCGTAAACGTAGAACAAGCCGTAGCAACTCCGATTGAACAACAGGTGAATGGGGTTGAGCAAATGCTTTACATGAAGTCGATCAACGCAGCCGATGGATCACTTACACTACAAGTATCATTCGAAGTAGGAACTAATCTTGACAACGCCAACATGCTTACACAAAACCGTGTATCACAGGCGAATGCCAAGATGCCAACGGAAGTGAAAAACTTTGGCGTGACCACCAAAAAATCACTGGTGTTCCCCTTGATGCTGGTTTCACTTACATCTCCTGCCTCAACTTATGACGGAATATTTTTAAACAACTACGCCAACATTAACGTAGTTGATCAGCTCAAGCGTTTGAAGGGCGTTGGCGATGTGGTGTTGTTCGGTGGTGCCGATTATTCCATGCGCATCTGGTTAAAACCCGATCAGCTCACCAAGCTTGACCTGACAGTAAACGATGTTGTAAATGCAGTAAAAAAACAAAACGCCATTTCTCCCGGTGGTAAGTTTGGTGCGCCCCCTACCCCGGCCGGAGTGGAGTACACCTACACGGTAACCTTACAAGAACGATTAATCAGTGAAGAGGAATTCGGAAACATCATTGTAAAATCTGATGAACGCGGAGCAATTATTCGTCTGAAGGACATTGCCCGCCTGGAGCTCGGTCTTGATAACTATAACGCGACCAGCCGTTTGAACAAAAGCTCTGCTGCAACAGTCGTGGTGTACCAGATGCCAGGCTCGAACGCGTTGGAAGTAGCTGACCTCGTTCAAAAAACGATGGAGGAATTGGAGCCTCGCTTCCCCGGGGATCTTAAATACGACATCTCTTTAAATACTACTCGAGCGATTTCGGTTGGTATCGAAGAAATCGTTCACACACTTTTTGAAGCAGTTGTGCTTGTAATTCTCGTTGTGTTCTTGTTCTTACAAGACTGGCGCGCAACGTTGATTCCATTATTGACTGTTCCCGTTTCATTGATCGGTACATTCATCATCTTCCCCATGCTGGGATTCTCGGTGAACGTACTCTCCTTGTTGGGATTAGTGCTCGCCATCGGTCTGGTGGTGGATGATGCCATTGTGGTAGTGGAAGCCGTTATGCACAATATTGAGCACGGGATGAAGCCAAAAGAGGCAACACAAAAAGCAATGAAAGAAGTAGGTGGGCCTGTAGTTGCAATCGCATTAATTCTTGCAGCAGTGTTTGTTCCTGTTGCTTTTGCAGGCGGTATCACCGGGCGCCTGTATCAACAGTTCGCCATCACGATTGCAATCTCCGTATTGTTCTCCGCATTTAATGCATTAACACTGTCTCCAGCGTTAAGTGCAATCTTGTTAAAACCCAAATCTGAATCAAAAGGCTGGCTTCAAAAATTCTTTGATGCCTTCAACAGGGCGTTCGACAAGTTTACATTAGGCTACACAGGTGTTGCTGGTATAGTAGCCAGGAAATCGTTGCGTTCAGTTATCATCATTGGCATTGTGATGGTCTTTACCTTCTTCTTAGGAAAAGGTATCCCCGGAGGTTTCGTACCGGAAGAGGATGAAGGTTATTACCTGATCAACGTTCAATTGCCTGATGCTTCTTCACTGGAACGAACGGATGAAGTCGGTAAAAAAGTAGAGGCTATCCTGGGTAATTTTGAAGACATCCAGTATTCAACCATTGTATTGGGTTACAGCTTGCTCACACAATCATACTCAACCAACAATGCGTTTATATTCGTTTCGCTCAAGCCATGGGATGAACGGAAACATACAGCTAAAGAATTGATTCAACAGACCAATATTGCGTTCCGTCAAACGATCTCGGAAGCAACGGCTATCGCATTCGGCCCTCCTCCTATTGAAGGTTTGGGAACGTCTGCAGGTTTCACGCTTCAGCTTCAGGATCGTTCAGGAAATACACCACAATACCTGGATGACCAGACAAAAGCATTTATTGCTGCCGCTCGTCAGCGTCCTGAGATTGGAAATATTTTCTCGTTGTATCGCTCAAACGTTCCTCAGAAGAAAATCATCGTTGATTACGATAAAGCCGAAAAACTTAACATTGACCTGACCGAGATCACGAGCACGATTTCAACCTACCTGGGTAGTGCATACGTGAATGACTTTAACCGGTTCGGCAGACAGTACAAAGTGTACGTACAAGCTGAAGGTGAAGATCGTCTCGAACCAACCGACATGGGCAAATATTATGTGCGCAGCAGAAGCGGAGAAATTATTCCGTTGACCACGCTGGCATATATTGAAGACATCACGGGTCCATCGTATACTAACCGCTTCAATATGTATCGCTCTGCGGAAATATCAGGAGCGCCAAAGGATGGTTACAGTTCCGCTGACGCTTTGCGAGCTCTTGAAGAAGTAGCTGCTACCATGCCAAAAGAATTGGGTATCGCATGGAGTAACATGTCATACCAGGAAAAAGCTGCAGAAGGAACCGGAGGAACGATGTTCCTGATGGCACTTGTGTTTGTGTTCTTAATTCTTGCCGCTCAATATGAAAGCTGGAAACTTCCCTTCAGCGTTCTGTTGGGTGTACCGGCTGCTGTGTTTGGTGCATTCCTCGGTTTATGGCTTGGAGGTTTATGGAGCGTGAGTTACGTCAACAACGTATTCGCTCAAATTGGTCTGGTGATGTTGATTGGTTTAACAGCCAAGAACGCGATCCTGATCGTGGAATTTGCCAAGCTTCTTCATGAAGAACAAGGCAAGCCGTTGTTTGAAGCCGCATTGGAATCTGCCAAACTTCGCCTGCGGCCGATTTTGATGACATCGTTTGCCTTCATGCTCGGTGTGGTTCCGCTCTTAACTGCGGCAGGAGCCGGAGCTGAAGCTCGTAAGGTGATGGGTATGGCCGTGTTTAGTGGAACCTTGATTGCAACCATCATTGGGGTAATTGTTGTACCTGGCTTGTTTGTGCTGATTGAAAGCATTGGCGGTAAAAAGAAAAACAACATTGATTCATCTGTTTCACCATCTGAACCAGCTCACTAATATGAAGAAGAGAATTTCCATTGCATTCGTTTTGCTGGTTCTTGCCGGATGTGCAATCGGTCCGAAGTATTCAAGACCTGATGTTAAAAAGCCTGACGCATACGTTCAGGCTGCAACGAAAACTGACTCTATCACCAACTTGAAATGGTGGGATGTATATGCTGACTCAACCTTACAGGCTCTGATCAATAAATCCATTGAATCGAACCTCGATTTGATGACCGCCATATCGCGGGTTGAAGAAGCAAAAGCAATCCTTGGCTTTAACCAGGCTAACATGTTCCCTTTCTTTGATTATGCAGGAAGGGCGCGTGCCACAGATTTTGGGACTACAGGGGCACAAGCTGGTATTGGTTTTCCTACCAACTCATTCTCCGTAACAGGAAATGTTTCATGGGAGATTGATCTTTGGGGTAAGCTTCGTCATGCGAATCGCGCAGCGTACGCTGATTTAGTTTCAACTGATGAAGATCGTAAATCTGTTTACATCAGCCTGGTAGCGCAGGTTGCTGAATTGTATTTCCAGTTACGCGGACTTGATGAACGTTACGAAATCACAAAGGGAACAAACGCTACACGAGTAGAATATTTACGCATCATTACACTACGTTTTCAGCAAGGTGAAGTTTCCGAACTCGATAAGCTGCAGGCAGAACAAATTGCGGCTGACTCAGAAGCTGATCTTTACAATTTAGAAAGACAGATTATCGCTACTGAAAATGCAATCAATGTTTTGCTGGGTCAGACCTATGCACCCATTACCCGTGGTTTGCGCAATGATCAACAACAATTGCCATTGGATATACCAAGTGGCTTGCCTTCTCAGCTATTGGAGAGAAGACCTGATATTCGCTCAGCCGAACAATCCCTGGTAGCACAAACAGAACGCGTGGGCATTGCCATCACATTACAATTTCCGTCATTAAGTTTAACAGGATTATTGGGCGTTGCAAGTCCTGATATTTCGAATCTGTTTGGTTCAGATGCGGTTGTTGGATCTATTTCCGGTCAATTAGCCGGGCCCATTTTTCGCTTCCGGCAAAATAAAAGAAGAGTGGAGGCTGAAAGAGCTAAACTGAAGCAAGTTGGATATCAATACGAAAAAACAGTATTGAATGCTTTCGCGGAAGTTGAAAATTCGCTGGCAGAAATCAGAACGTATAGAAATGAATTCACAGCACGTCAAACACAGGTGACTGCAACAACGCGATCACTGGAGTTATCCAAAGCATTATACGATAATGGTTACACATCTTTCCTGCAGGTATTGGATGCTGAACGTGAATTATACGGATCACAATTCGAAAAATCACTAGCACTACAAAATCAACTGATCGCGACTGTTCGCCTGTACAAGGCCCTCGGTGGCGGTTGGTAATATCTTATGAAAAATTCCACCTGTGATTTCATGCTTTTAACCTCAACGGCATGAAATCACAGGTTCAAAGTTTACAAAACATGGGAACCTCCAATCAGCGATGGAGTATTGTATTGCTCATTGAAATCCTGTTCACGGTTTTCTTCACGGGGTTCTTTCCTGAATCATGGCATCAGAATATTTACCTGAGCATGTACGTGCTCATGTACTTTACTGCAGTCGTTAACCTCGATCAAAACAGGAGAGTCATGATTTGGCTGGCGGTTGTCTCACTCATTTTTACTGTATTAACAAAAATCTTTTTTAGCACAGTTATTGAAACAGTTTCAGTATCGTTAGATGTGGCTTTTTTCTCCTTCATTGTGATATCCCTGATCCGCCAAATCGCACGGGCTAAATCAGTAAACGCTCTTGTTTATTAGAAGCGATCAATGCGTATCTGTTGTTAGGAATTGTTTTTACTTTTTTGGTCGGATTAACGGTCAGGCTTGACCCGCAGTCTTATAATTTCTCTTCTGAAGTTATTAAGCCACATGATTTCATGTATCACGGGTTCATAACGCTGACTACAACGGGTTATGGCGATTTCTTACCATTAAAGCCCTGGTCACAATCGCTCTCAATTTTAATTGCTATGAGCGGACAACTTTATGTGGCTGTTATTATTGCATTGCTAGTGGGAAAATTCTCTTCTCAATCAGAAAAGAAATAATCATTTACTTTTTCTCTCCCGCTTGGCTTCTTTTTTAGCTTGTTTATAAGCCTTTCTGTTTTCTTTTGACATGAGAACGGTTTCCTTCAAGCCATTGAGGAGCGACTTGATCACCACATTGACAAAGCCGCGATTCATATCGCGCTGGATCTGAAACTTGACAACTTTCGGGGGTAAATCGGCAGAGGAAGGATTGCTCGAATCCAACACTGTATTCGCAGCAAATGCGATGACTGAACTTTTCCATCGAGCCTGGTCTTTAAGTTCCATGTCAACTTCCAGGTCGTGGTACAAAAATTTCATCGTGCCTGTTGCATAGGCATCCTGGGCAACTCCTGAGAAAGATATTTCATCCGCGATACCTTTATTGATCTTGGCCGGAGTGTAAGCCCTGATTAATGGAGTAAGGCCAGTCATATCAAATTTGGAAAGTGATCCTTCAAAGTCGAATTGATATTTTGAATAATAAAAAGTCAGCCCTGCTTTAAAATGTGCTTTATTCATGAGCCATGCATCAGCATTCATCGTAAGTGTTGAGTTTGGTGACAGGTTGGTAATGTTCTTCACGTCAACAGTTGCACGCGAAATTCGAACCTTGGCGAGGGTGCTATCAGAAGGTTTGCGTTCCGTGTTTTCCAGTTCAACATGCGTGGCTTTCAAGTGATCGATTCGCAAGGGCAACTTAATCTTGCCCACCGTCTGGCCAAGGTAGCCTGGAAACTTGCTTTTATTCAAAGGTTTTGTCTTGTCCTTGAAAATGGAAAGTGCTACACTGTCCAGCAAAACTTCGTTGATGAAAATGTTCTTTGAATAAATTAATGAATCAAAATTCACTTCGTTAAACTCAATCCTTTTGATGGTGCCGGAAAAATCAACATGCTCAAATTTCTGATCCTCCTGTAAGACCGCATGACTGACGTTTGGAATAAAGCTTATCTCTTTAAGTCGAATGGTTTTATCCCGGTAGGAAACCGTAAAGGCATCGGTTGTTAAATGGAAAAGACTGTCGGCTGTTTGAACATCGAGTTTATGAAGTCCTGTTTTAAAATCATGGAACTTATACATGACGGAATCAAGTGTAAGTTGCAATTGAAGGGAATCGATCCCTACATTAAACGCTTTTAACTCCACCGATTGAATGGGATCCTCTT
>DASTYM010000374.1:0-13603 GCA_035764995.1 Cyclobacteriaceae bacterium
ACCTGCATAGTCATCATAACCAAGTTCAGGTTCACTCACACCGTATCCAACGAATACCAATGGAGCTGTTAACTCAATTTTAGTTTCTTCAAAGTTCGGAGATAAAACAAAACCATCTCCAAAAACAAGATCTTTGGTTGTTTCACCATTGATGAGGGTTGCCAGTGTGTTATCCCTGTCAACACGTGCCCTTCTTAATTTCACGGTCTGTAAGAAACCCTTATTCTCACCAGCAGGCTCAAGTCCCATTCTCTTATATTGATCAATTACATAGTCCATGGCAAGTTGAAATCCAGGTGTTCCGGGAAGGCGTCCTCTAAGCTTATCATCAGCCAAATATTTTATATGAGCACGGATGCTATCAGGCTGGACCTTATCCAGGTTTGGAGCCACGGATTTAAAATCCTGAGCATGCGACATTACACTAGCCAATAAGACAAAGAAACAGAGAGAGAATTTCATGAGTATGGAGACAATTTTGTTCATGGTTTTGAATCGGAATTTTGAGCGCTAAATATAGGAAGAAGTAAGACCTTCTGGGGAATAATTGTTTAAACGGCAGGGAAAAGGGTCACCGATCCCAGGTGGTCGGTGATCAGTAATCGGTAATCGGTAGTCGGTGATCGGTAATCAGTGATAATCCGGGACTGACCGAATACTGATTACCGAATACCGATTACTAATTAATCGCTTCTCCCTTTTCCAACTTCTTCACCATCCCATCGATCGTGGTTTTCGCCTGAGGATTCGTTTCAGCCTTTAAAGCATCCTGCATGAACTTCAGTGCTTTTTTATTGTCGCCATTGGCAGAATAGCCACGCGACATCCCCACCATAGCAGTAGCAGCATTAGGAAATCTCTTAAACGCAGTTTCAAAAACTGGCATTGAATCTTTCTCGCGCTTTTGTGCAATCAAGGCACGTCCATACCCGACAATTTGTCCCGCAGTGGCATCGGGTAAATTGATGGCTTCATTCATAACGGCATCAGCTTCGGCTGTTTTGTTCATAGCGTACAATACATTTCCTTTTGCATTATAAACCGGGAAGTATTTTAAATTTTTGTCGATGTAACCTTGTGCCCATCCGAGAGCCTCGTCCAGGTTTATTTTCTTATTTACACAAAAATTGATTGCTGAGACTCCATTGATCCAGTTGAAAAAAGATTTGTTGCTCGTGAATTCTTCCCGAAGTTTTTGAACATATAGATCATCCCCATTGGGCACAGAAATTTTGAAAGGAATAGAAAGTTTCTCCCACTTCAATCGCGCGGTTGCACTGTTCTGTAAACGATCAGTAAATTCATACGTGAGGAACTCATTGTGTTCACAAGGCACAGCTTTCACCGTAACACGCAATACCTCTTCAGAAGGCACATATGAAAAACTTCCCCACGCACCAGAATTGCTGGAGAAAATGATTACCCAATCTTCAGGACCAGGGATCATGTGCAATCCATAGCTACCTGCTTTGATGGACTTGCCTTCTACCTGCACATCGTGTGAGAATGTGATCACAGTATTTTCGTTAGCGCCTGCTCTCCATGGTGATGGATTTTGTTCTGTACTCTTTCCAAAATTCAAATTGCTCAATCCGTATGGAACCAATTTCCCCCAGATCTCACGACCGGCAACATCGGGGCTACTGTAAGTTATGCTTACTTTCACTAAACCCAGGTATTGCGCTACTTCGCTTTTCTGATTGTTACCACTGGGTGGAAGCGTCATCTGAGACCATGCAGTAATGCAGATTAATGAAGCCATTATTAAAACGGCCGATGGTATTAATTTTTTCATATGAATCAGGTTATGTGCTGAAATTACCAAATAGAATTAACTATTGCTTGAGATTTATGAACAGTGGGGAATTGATACAGATAATTAATCAATTTGAAGATTTGAAAATTTGAAGATTAAAGGCTTGTCAGCGTCAAATTTTCAAATCATCACATTTTCAAAATATTTCTTATTTTATTCAGAAAAAAATAAAAGCCACACGGATTGCATGGCTTCTATTTTAAAAATTTACTGCCATTTAAAGGGCTCCGTATTGCTTCAGGAATTTCTCTGAATTAGCACGAACATTAGCAGGTGGATTCAGGCTCAATGACTTTTTAAAATTCTTAATAGCATTATCCTTATCTCCTTTCGTTGCATAGGCTTCACCAAGACTATCCCATGCATTGGCGCTCTTCGGATAACGTTGCGTAACAAGCACTAATACTTCAATCGCCTTATCATATTGATTTTGTCCCAATAACTGATAGCCATAAGCATTTAATTCTACTTCAGTTGCGATCGTCATGGCTTCTGTCAGCAATTTATCCCCCTCATCAGTCTTGCCAGACTTCTTCAACAATTGAGCCTTAACATTGAGGGCGTTAAAATTTCTATTTTGAGCAATGGCCTGATCAATCCATTTAAGGGCCTGTTCTTTATTGACATCATTAGCAAGGGCATAATTCGCAGCACTGATGAATCCTTGAGGATTAAATCCCTTCTGGCCTTTCAATTCTGCATCAGCATTCGCCATCACGATTTCATCAACAGCAAACTCGATCTTAACCGGAAATTGTTTTTTCTCCCAGTTCAAAACCAGTTCACCACTATTCTTGGCAAGGTTTGTAAAATCGTAGGTTAACAACTCCGTGTGCGCATTATCGCGCACCTGGATTTTTGCACGCAACTGGTCTTGCTTCTGATCATAAAAGAAGCTTCCCCACGAGTGAAAATCCTTTGACAAAATTACTTCACCGGAGTTATCCTGATTAATAACAAAAAATAATCCATAAGATCCTGCTGGCACATTTTGTCCTTCAATTTTTGCAGAATGAGATAGCGTGATCACGGTATTCTCGTTGGCTCCGGCTCTCCATGGCGCTGAGTTACCTGCACCAAAAGCTTGTACATTCCATCCAAACGGAACCAGGGCTCCCCACACCTGGCGATTATTTACTTTGGGTCGTGAGTAATCGATCGAAACCGTTGAGATGCCAATGGTTTGTTTTACAGAGGCAGCCGGGCTCGGTGTGCGAGGAGTCGTAACTCCTGCTTGCGCAAAAAGCTGGATAGCGGGAAGTGTCAATGCAAACACAACCGCCAGGCGAAGTGTTAATAATTTTTTCATAAGATTTTGGTTAACTACCAATATTACTTTTCGTCTCCATGCAAACCAATGCCGCTAAGCAAAATACCGCGCGGTGGGTGACGTAAAAAGTGTGAAATGATTACTTTTCCTTTCGGATGAAAATAAAATCACCTCTCTCGGCATCAGCATCATTGATGAATTAATTGCGGCTGGAAAACGTTCTATGACTTTACCTATGTTTACCGACTTTTGAGTATTGATTAAAAACCCTACATTTCCCGCCATGAAGAGCTTTCTGAAATCAGCACTTATCATGATTGCCGTTATCATTGTCCTGAAAATGACCGGGGTCATGAGTAGTGTGTCGTATTATGCCAACGCTGCCATCATGAAAACCGGGATCATGGATGCAACTCCGGGAAATAATGCTGAGGTAACCGAAACGCTTGACTACAACTTCACCATCAAAACATTAGCCGGAGAGGCTTTAGATTTCAATCAATTCAAAGGAAAAGTAGTTTTTATAAACCTGTGGGCAACCTGGTGCGGACCCTGCAGGGTTGAAATGCCATCCATTCAGGAACTTTATAACGGGCTCGATAAAGATAAAATTCAGTTTGTAATTCTTTCGCTTGACAGGAATGAAGACCTGCCTAAAATTATGAAGTTTGTTGAAAAGAATCAGTTTACTTTTCCCGTGTACCAACCGAAAGGTTTTTTACCAGCGTTATTTCAGGTTCCTTCCATCCCTACAACCTTCATCATCGATAAAAATGGAAATGTTGTCTCCAAGAAAGTTGTCACTACCAACTTTAACACAAAGAAATTTAAAAACTACCTGGAAGAATTAGCAAATTAATTTTCGGGTGCATACACCCGAACATACTCCACTTCCATTTTCTGAGGCCAGATAGAATCGTCAATGCCCTTCGCGCCCCCCCAGCCCCCTCCTACTGCTATGTTCATAATCAGGTGGAATCGCTGATCGAAAGGCCATTCTTTAAATGTATCAGCTTTGCCTTTTGGTATCGAGTGGTACATTAATTCATCAACATAGAAATCAATTCTGTCTTCCAGCCAGTCAATCGCGTAAATATGAAAGCCGTGCTGTGAGTTTGCAATGTTAATCTTACCTTCCTTCTGTGTTCGCTTCAGGTGATTATATGATTGTGTATGGATGTTACCGTGAATTACTCCCGGATCATACCCAACATGTTCCATGATATCAATTTCACCGCTGGCGGGCCAGCCTCCATATTTCCAATCGGTTGATAGCATCCAGATAGCAGGCCAGGTACCAATACCTCGTGGTAGTTTTGCCTTAACTTCAATTCTTCCATACAACCAATCACCTTTGAATTTGCTAACAATCCGGGCTGACGTGTAAGCCTTACCCCCGAGCGAATCATGACGGGCCTCAATGATCAATCGATCATTTTTTACCCGGACATTTTCAGGATCACGGGTGTAAAATTGCGATTCATTGTTTCCCCAACCGCATACATTTGGGCAACCATCACCCAAATCATAACTCCATTTGGTTGAATCAGGCTTACCTGAATAACTGAACTCATCCGACCAAATTAATTTTCGTTGCTTTGGTGGTTCGCAGGCTGTGAGCGCTATCAAAACAAACAGATAACCGAAGTTCTTACTCATTACTTCGTATTTCTTCATATTTCGGAAGGCAAGGTAATCTTCACCATAGAGCCTTTACCTTTTGTTGATTCAATTCTGATTTCGCCTTTATTAAGCGTAACAAACTCCTTCGTCAGGTATAAACCAATGCCCGTACCCCGCTCATTCGCTGTGCCGGGGGATGATTGCACCCGCATTGTAAACAAGCGATCAATTTCGTCACCCGACATACCAATACCTTCATCCTTAATTGACAACATCACGTAACCATTATCCTGTTTCGAATAAATTTCGATTGCACCGTTCGGGTGTGAAAATTTTATTGCATTCGATAATGTGTTACGCAAAATAAGCTTTGTCATTTCTGAATCCGAAACGCACATATCACCATGGGCAGTACGGTTGTGAATAACAACATTCTTTTCGGAAGCCGTATGCTGTAGTAAATTAACAGCCTCATCAACGAGTGGCCTCACTTCCATAATCTCTGCTTTCGGAACAAATCCATCCATTTGCGATTTTGACCACTTCACCAGGTTTTGCAGAAGTAATATGTTATTTGCAGTGGTCTTTTTAATACTCTCTACATGGGTATCAAATTCTGATTTTTCCAGCAACTGGCGATCGTTCAAACTCAATAAACTCAAGAGCGAGTTTAAAGGTGAGACCATATCGTGTGAGAAAATATTAATCAGGTTATTGAGCTGTGATTGCTGCAGGAAATTAATGCGCTTATGTCTTTCCCAAACAAAACCTATCAACAAACTAACATTTAAGCTTATAAAAATGTTCGGAATCTGACTTTTATGAAACGCTGCATTACCAGAAGTAGGAAAGTAGAAAAGAAATAAAATCACCAGCATAATGTTAAGCACACTGCTATAACGATAACGAAGTCCGGATACCGTGCTGGCAATGAAAATATAGACTACAATAGAATTCGTTAAATAGAATGCCGGCATCGTGGTCATAGCATCCATAAAAAAAAGTGAACCCAGGAAAACGAGATTGATCAGCAGAAGCCACAACTGCAACGTGGGTGCCTTCAGGTCCTTTTGATAAGTCAGTGACAACAGGATAATGAGCACCACCACTACAATCAACCGCGCTATCAGTACCCAACTAAAGTCAGATACCCGAAAATAGTCGATAGCCATCAGCAGTGCCAGAATGCTCACCACCAGAATTGAAGTGGCCCTGCAAACAATTAAATCCTGTTTAAAGAAGAACTGCTGAAACGCATCTTCCTTCTTTTTGGAGAATCTAAGTACTTCGGGGAGGGTCATTAGTTAAGCTAAACAATAATACTAAACATAGGCATAATCATAGGCTTCATCTTTGCAAATAGTAAGAAAATATTACGTTATAAGATTTAGGAGGATTTTTCAAATCTTAGGCGCTAACCATAAAAAGCCTGCAGCTGCCAAAAAAAGTACGTAGAAGATACTGACCGAAATCGGCTTTCGCTGATAAAAAATATCTGGCTGTGAGGTTTCTGCCCTGTTTAAGGATGCTAGTTCATTCAGCTTAAGCTGGTTACTGATACGGAGCGTTTTCCACTCAGATGGGTCCGAAACAAAATAATTCAGTCTTGCAGAGTCTGCAACAAACTCGTGCCAACCTGGCTTCCCTGCCCATATCTTACCTGACCACAGATTATCGATCGTTACATGCTCCATAAGGGGTATTGTTTCCATGTCGTTCCTGGCCGACACGGACTCATCCGTAGTAATAATTTCAACCGTTAAGGGCTCATCTTCATAACTCGGGAATGAGTTATTCAGCTTGATTCTTACTTGTTCATCCTTTTTCTTAGCAGTCTTCTCAACTAATGGCGACCAGATCGATGCATAATCGTCCAGGTTACCTTCCAGTGCAATGCGATAGGTTTCCTGCAAAAGCTGTATGCTTGATTTACCGAATCCATTATAACAATATGCTGAAAGAATTCTATCTCGCTTTCTTGTAACGGGATACACGGAAGAACTTTCAATCAGTTGCAACGGAAGCACCGGAAGTGTATAAGGTTTCGTTGAGAAATTAATATAGGCTGTATCTTTCAAGGTTCGCTTCATTTCAATTGGAAGGAAGCGTTCTCTGAGTTTGTCATTTTCCGCAGCCTTATTGGAAAGAATCATTAATCCCAATCCATCATGAATTGATTCTTCAAGAATATTCTTTTCTGAAGTGCTTAGGGACTCTAGCCCATCGCTATCTACAATCACAAGATCAAATTGTTGAAGCACTGAACTCGTGAGTGGTGAAGTCCGGATGGACGATACGTTAGCAAATTCAACTCTGTAATTATTTTTTGACACCTGGTATCGCAAGGCTAATCGATGACCGTTCTCAGCTAAAAAATTTTTGAGTTGGCGCACTTCAAAGCTTGGAAATTTCTGTAAGAACAAGATGCTGAGTTTTTGTTCCTCTTCTGCAACCACAGGAATTTGTCCCGATTGAATTCCATATGCATCCCGGTACTGTAATGAATATTGGTCCAATCCTGGCTGTTTTGGCTTGAACTTCAATGAAAATGGTGCGATACCAATTTTTTTAACAATTATTGAATCTTCCTTTCCACCAGGGCCAAAAAGTGTGAGTATTGCTTCGGCCGGTGAATTGACAAGGCCATTAATATTATTGAATTGATTGGCTCTGCTTACTTCCTGAAAGTTTAATTGAATAATTCCATTTGGTTTTTGTGAAGCGATAAATTGAAACTTCTTCACGTCCATCAATTCAAGGGCGAATGGTGGAAGCCCTTCACCCATAATGAATAAAATTTCGTTGTCAAGTTCAGCCAGATTTTGATAAGATGTGAGTGCCCTGGAGCCACGATACCCCTTTGTTTCAGGCAAGTGCAAAGCCCCCAGACCTGGTTGCATCATCAGCAGGCTATCAACTTGCTTTTCTTCATAGCCGGGTGTTAGCAGCACGAAGCCTGTAGAGTTTATCGATTTTACATATCCAGGCTTGAAAAGTAATCCGAGAACTGAAATTAAAATCAACACCAGCGCAACAATTCTGAATGTCAGAAATTTATGTTTACGTCTTAATTCTTTCCAGAACAGAAAAGAAAAAAGCGGAATAGTCACCAGTGCGATCAGCCAACCTTGAAATACCGGATTTACAAAAAACAAAGAATCACTCATGTTTCACCTCATTCAATTGCTTCATGAATGTCCGATCGAGCTCATGAACTGTATTTATTCCCTTCCGTGAAGAGGCAGGTTGGTGCGGCAACACACTCCAGAGATCCTTTTTTAGCTTCACCAATGACTCTTTCATTTTTTGCGCAGGAACTTCGTCATCAACCAAGTTTCTGATCAACGATAAACTGGTTAAAAACATACCAGGCTGTTCAATAGACGCTGAAGCAAGTTCGTCACCTGCCCTAGTGAGTGTTTGTTTATCCAGTAGCTTAAGTGCAGGCTGTTTTTCCAAAGTCAACTTCTCTAATAAAGCAATTGCCTTTTTTACAGAAGGGAATTTTTCATTCACATCTAATGAATAAAAATCCGTTGATGATTTAATTTCTGATAAGTCGGCTGTCAAACGCTTTTCTTCTTTGAGCGGTGGCGGATCAAACCCCATGCGGTGCACATAAATGCGCGAATCGTTACTGATCTCCTTTAAAAGATTAAGTGCTTTGTATTGATAAGGCAACGATTTGGCAGGGTCATATAAACGTAAATGCAATTCAGCATCCCACATGACACTGAGCGCCATTTTCAATTTTGTCTTAACCGATACCACGAAAAAGGTAGCCTCCTCCTGGTTATCATGCTGATGTACAAAAGCTTTTAGAGGGTCCTCATTCTCTTCTTCACCGATTGCAGTTTTACTCTCCTGCTCGTCATGACCATGAAGGTTAACTTTCTTATCAGCGACAAGGTTATGTTCATTTTTTGTGTCATGCTCATGGGCCATAATTTTAGTCGGATCTATTTCTTTACCTTCTTCATCGGTATGATCCTCTTCCACCGGTTGCAAAGCTTCAGGTATGCCCGAATCTGCTTCTTCTCCTAAAAACTGACCATAACGAAGGCGTAATGTTTTTTGGTCAAATCCCAATTCATTACTGGTGAAGTTGAATTGCTGTTTGGTTACCTTCTTCTCCTTCTGTTGCTTTAGCAGCTTTTCTGTATCAATAATAATCTGCCGCTGGCTTCGGAAATACTCAGGCATCAAGTCAACACCCAACCCCTGATCCTCCACCATCGCGTAGGATGCCGTGTCCTTCAAAGAAATAAAAAATGTTTCGGTTCGGTTTCGGTTTGCTATCGGGGTTTTATTGTCAGTGGCTTCAACATAAAAGTAGAGTTCATCACCGGGTTCTAATCCAAGTTTAGTCAAGTTGAGTGTTGATTCGGCAATAACCTGTTTTCCTGAAATTCGTTGTGGTGAACTGAATCGTATTTTCTCCTCCCGGAATTTAATTCCTTCACCACTCCCCTTGCTCACGGTGGCTACAATCTGCGCATCGGTCAGCCCGTAATCATCAATGATATTCGAACTCACCTCAATCGACAGTTTATCATTATATGCTAGCTGAGTAAATTGCGGCAAATTGGTTATAGAAATTTTAGGCGGCTGATCCTTGATTACATCTATCCTGAAATAATCTGAACGATAGGTCTTCACCTGATTGCGCCACTGAAACTGATAAAACCCTGAAGTCAAAATGGTTTGACTGGCAGTAAATGCAAAGTCACCCACCTTCTTCATTTTTATTGAATCTCTTCCCGAGAAAACAATTTTCGCCTCCTTTACCTGATCTGAAAACTCAGCTAACCAGTTTACGCTGCTTCCTTCGGGCAAACTTAAGGCAAGACCACCTGGCTTGACAGATGCTAAACCCGTATATGCCGGTGGTTTTACTTGAATTGAAACTGATTCAATCAGAATTGCCGCAGGATCTGAATTTACAGGCTTAACAGGGTCTGTTAAACCTTTATCGTTCGTCATTTCAGTTTGCTCAGCCGTAATGGCAAATCCTGATAATACTATATATAGAATCGAACAAGCTACAAAGACAATAGCCGCTTGACCAATTCTTTGAGGAAGCTTGATGGTTGGATAAAGTTGCTTAAACTTTTCAAGTACTTTTCCTTTTTGAAGTTGTTGAAGGCTGGTTAAATTTTCATCCTCATTTAGTAAAAGATCTGCACTTTCCTGGAAACCAGGATAGCGTTCATTCACGAATTGGACAACATTTACCCGGCTAAAACGGTGAAGTTCCAGCCGCAATATTCTGACTATGCAAACAATCAACCCGGCTACAATACTAATTCCGATTTTTAGCGATGCTGACACAATAACGAACCCCTCCAGCGTAAAGACAAGCATAGCTACACCGGCCGCAAGCAAGAACACCTCAGTTGACCGAAGCAAAATGTAGCGGTTCTTAAGCGAATTGAGATAATATCGTGCCTGATCAATACTCATTGATTTCGATAATAAGCCAGCAAACGCTCAATTAATAAGATCAGAAGAAACGCAATTAACAAGTAGGAATCGGCTGACTGCACCAGCAAGGTGGCATGGCCTACGTCATTTGTATCGCTGCTGCTCCAAATACTCTCATCTCCAAGCATTCTTACATCGTTCGAGTAAGCTACGTCCCAATCTCTTATCGAAGGAAGTAAAAGACTAGCGAGCTGTACAGTAAAACTTTCATTCAAGGCAACTTCTTCGTTCAGTCGCTTTGTGATATTCCAACGATCGGGTTTTTCCTGAACAATAATCTCCTGATTAATTCCAGGTTTAAAATAAATCAGATTTAAATCAATCGAATCAGGAACAGGTTCATCGCTAAACCATAAACACCAATTACCTGATCCATTTGAATTAATTTTTTCCTGGGAAAGGTTCTGAATCTTTACATTGATTGGATACAACGATTGCATGGCTCGCAGTGAAGCCTCCACAACTCTTTTATCGTATTGATGATTTTTATCCGATACAATTACAACTTCAATAGAGTCAATTTTACTCAGTTGAGTACCTTGATCCCAATCTTCTCTTGAGACAACTTGCGTTGAGAAATAGGTTTTATCAGGTTGTGAATATCCTTTACGGATCAAGATACTATCGCCCGACTCATTAGCCTTCACCATGAAATTATCGGGCTTTGACTCAACACTCATCCAGCGAATGGTTGCCGGTAGTTCTGGTCGCCTACCTTTAAAGCTATTAATGTTGTTTTTAGAGATTACAACAATATCATCAGCTTTCTCATGCTGAAGCTGTTCTACTAATCCCCAATAACGATTATGAACAACAACCAATGCACTATCATCGAACAATGGAAACCCCGCTGATAGCCAACGTACCTCATATCCATGATGCTGAAAAGTATCAAGTTGCGCCTGGACCTCAGGCAGACGCTCGAGACCTTTCTCAATCAACAACCATTTCGTTTCTGCTGCCTTTTCCTTTTCGAAACTCAATCCACTCATCATCAATACAAACAACACAATCAGCGAGCAACGCAACGCAAGCAGTACTACTTCATTCAGGCGAATGCCTTTGAATTGTTGTGTATTGGTTTCTTGCAGGTGACGCAAACTTCCAATACGAATGATCTGTCCCTCTTTGCGACTCAACAAATGAATGCTAATCGGGATTGATAACCCCGCAAGTGCCCACAGCCATATCGGATTTGTCAATAGCATCAACGCATCAGCTTTTTACGAACGGTTAGTAAATTCCAGAGCACCTTCTCAATGGGCTCATCAAAGTAAACGAGGTAATAGCTAATCTGTTTTTCTAACATCCATGTACGTGAATGCTGAAGCCAATTACGCATGCGAACCGCGTATTGCTTTTGTTCCGTTATGGTATCAACCTTGGTTCGTGCGCCTGTCTCAATATCTTCAAATGTAAACGACCCGCCAAAATCAAGATCAGCTTCGAGTCTGCCAATCAGGTGAAACACTAACACTTCATTCCGTGGAGTTTTCAATCGTGCTATAAAATTCTGGATATCTTCCGAGTCATCGTACAAATCCGTAATAAACACAATCAACTCTTTTCCCCGATGATCCAGAAGTTGCTCTAATCCCGGGCCTTTCTTCCATGTACCTTCACTTTTCAACGTAACGAGCTCACTGAGAAACCTGATAAATTGTTGTTGCTCAAACCGAGGCTGCACTGCTTTAATTACCTTATCGTTAACAGTAAACAATCCAAACGTGTCACTTTGTTTTCGCGCCAGATAACCAAGTGCTGCCGTCATCAACTTTGCGTATTGAAGCTTGCTCATACCATGTTCAGCATACGACATGGACTCACTTGCATCAATCATGAACTTGACTGTGATATTGGTCTCAATTTCTGCCTGCTTGATGTAATAACGTTCTGAGCGGGCAAACATTTTCCAATCGAGCTGGCGCAAGTCATCACCAGGTTGGTAACTGCGGTATTGGCTGAACTCCTGCCCAGCTCCCACCGACTGGCTTTTATTACTACCACTCATGAATCCCTCTACAATAATGCGCGCTACTAATTCCAGTCCATCAACCGTGTTGAGGATTTCAGGTTTTAGTAATTCACGAATAGGAGCATCCACAATTATAAGCTTTTATGCAGACCGGTATTTTCCAACAGGTGTTTTGTTACATCATCCGGAGTAACGTTTTCAGCCTCCGCTTTAAAATTCATTAAGATGCGATGACGAAGGACCGGATACGCAACGTGACGAATGTCTTCCTGTGTAACCGCAAAATTTCCATGAAGCAAGGCGCGGGCTTTTGCCGTGAGGATCATCGCCTGGCCGGCACGTGGACCAGCACCCCATCGAACCCAATCTTTTACAAATTTATTCTCGGTTTCAGTCGGGCGCGTGGAACGGACAATTCTGCTTACTAACTCAACCAGGTCGGGATTGATATGCACTTCGCGTACCAGTTTTTGTGCCTCCAGAATTTTACCTCCTTCAATTACTTTTTGGATAGAAGAAGCTTTTCTTCCGGTTGTGTTCTCAAGAATTGCACGCTCCTCATCCGCGGTCGGGTAACTTACCTTCACATAAAGTAAGAAGCGGTCGAGTTGCGCTTCTGGCAATGGAAATGTTCCTGCCTGTTCAATGGGGTTTTGCGTAGCCAGAATAAAAAATGGGCGCTCAAGCGGATAAGTAATTCCAGCATACGTCACTTCAAATTCCTGCATTGCTTCAAGTAAGGCCGATTGCGTTTTAGGTGAAGTGCGGTTGATCTCATCGGCCAGGATGATGTTGGCAAACACAGGGCCTTTGTTGAATTTAAAAATTCGCTTTCCGGTGGTGTGATCTTCTTCAAGAATCTCTGTCCCGATAATATCAGAAGGCATTAAATCAGGAGTAAATTGAATTCTTCTAAAACGTAAGTCAATAGCTTCTGCTAACGAACGAATCATGAGGGTTTTGGCCAGGCCGGGTACACCTTCGAGCAATGCATGTCCTCCTGCCAGAAATGTAATCAGCAACTGGTCAATGATCTCCTCCTGCCCTACGATTACCTTTTTTATTTCCTGTTTCAGGTCACCCAGCTTATCGATGAGTTCGCTTACTGATTTTTCTGTTGCTTTCAATTCCTGGTTCATACTTTCATCGATTAAGCCGTTAAGGCATACATCACAAGATTGATACTAAATCTTGTATTATCAATTTTATAAAAACGTTTATTTCTGAAATCATAATCCCATTCACATCCATAATCCTTGTTGCTGTACAACACGCCAATCTTATTTTTAAATTCAACGGCTTTCAAATAATCATGGACGATATCATCGCCCCAACCGTTTAATTCCTGTGCTGTGGTTGGTGGGCCATCAAACTCAAAGAAAGTAGAATAGATTGCATGGTTATTGGGAATTTTTTTTAATGCAGCTGGACCAAA
>DASTYM010000375.1:0-3942 GCA_035764995.1 Cyclobacteriaceae bacterium
TTCTCATTGCCAACAGGACGATCAAGCCTCGATTGGGGTTTTAGGTTTGGTAAACTCGGTGACAAGTCTAAGAACGTTCTGGAAGAATCGTATTATAAAATTTACTTCGGTATCTCGTTTGTCGATCAGTGGTTTATCCGAAGAAAATTTGATTAACAGCGAAAATGGTCTGAGCCCGGAAGGTTATCAGGCAAATACTTTCACCCTTCACCGATTCTCGATCACGATGAAAAAGTATTTGTATCTCATTTTTTTTATTGCTGTCGGTTGTATGCAGAAAGAGAATGCACAACCGGTGGAATATGAAGGCCCTCTTCAGGAAGCCGCAGATGTAGAACTTTTTTATTCTGAAAATAAGACGATCAAGGTAAAAATGGAAACCCCGCTTCTGTATGAATTCAAGACAGGAGATCGTGAATTTCCAAAAGGCATCCATCTTAAATTTTATAATGAAGCAGGCGCCCTTTCCGCTACCCTGCGTGCTGATCATGCTTATTATTTCAAGGCTGAAGACAAGTGGCGTGCTCGCGGAAAAGTGGAAGTCGTGAATAAGGAAAAAAACGAGCAGCTTAATACTGAAGAACTATTCTGGTTTCCTGCAAAAGAAGAAATTATGACCGAAAAATTTGTCACCATCAGACAGCAACAAACCATTTTGTATGGTGAAGGTTTACAGGCCAAACAGGATATGTCGTCTTACACAATTATCAACCCTCAGGGTGAGATTGAAATTGAAGAAGAACCGGCTGGTGGAAATTGAACCTAATTTGATCTCATAAAAAGTAGGCAATAGGCAAAAAGCAATAGGCAATCTGGAGCAGATTATTGCCTACTGCTTACTGCCAACTGCCTACTAAACACAAATACTCTCACTGATGAAACTACCAGATGTAATCCTACTCTCCCTCTCAGTCGCTTTCCTGATCATCGGTATCCACCAAATTATGACAGTGGGCTTTTTAAGTTCGTACTGGCTGATTATGCTTTCCTGTGTGCTCTTGTTTGCCTATAGCTACCGGAGGCGAAATGACTCCTCAAAACGATAACAAAGTCGTCATAAAATTTGATGTAAATAGCTGTAATTCAGCTGTTTTTACCCCAAAAAACATTTCCCCTTTATTTTTCCGGGCTTATTTTTCTAATTAATAATACGGGTTAAATTTGCGGTTCTTTAAAAATCAGTATATGGCGTTAATAGGTAAGTTAAGAGAGAAAATGGGGGTTGGGGTGGTCATCTTTGTATTTGTGGCTATTTCAGCGTTTATATTAGGCGATCTTCTTGGAAATAATTCAGTACTACTTGGTGATAACAGTGTTGGTGAGATTGCCGGAAGATCAATTTCATTAGAAGAATTTCAAGCAGCGGTACAGGAGCGTGAATCCAGCTACGTGCTGAATTTTAATCGTCAGCCTGGCGACCGCGAAATGCCTGGCATTCGTCAGCAAGCATGGGAGATGTTGATCCTCCGCTACGCCATCCAGAAGCAAATTCAGGAAACAGGTACGCAAGTTACAGTGGATGAGGTTGAAGATATGATCCACGGTAAAAATGTAAATGAAAGCCTGAAGCAGGCATTTACAAACCAACAAACCGGACAATTTGATCCTCAGCAGGTAGTTGGTTACATGCAACAACTGAATAGCATGCCCGAGACCTCAGAGCCAAGAATTCGTTGGGAGATTTTTCAACGCGATTTAGAGCCAGGTCGTGCACGTATCAAGTACGAAAACCTGATGATCAAAAGTGCATATGTTACAACAGCCGAAGCTGAACGTGAATATCACACCCAAACAGACGTAGCAGAAGTGAAATATGTATTTGTACCATATTTCGCCATCAGCGATTCAGCTGTATCTCCTACCGATTCTGATTTCAAAGCATACTATAATAAAAACAAGGAGCGCTATAAAAGCGAGCATACACGTGATCTTAAATTTGTTCAGTTCCCGGTAGTTGCGTCAGCAGATGATTCCCTTGCCATTAAGGTAGAAATAGCCAAACTGGCTTCAGAATTTAAGAACGCAACAGATGATTCGGCTTTTGCCGTGTTGAATTCTGACAATGCGAACGCCTTCGCGAAATACCACGTGGGTAACGTGCCATCATTTATTGATAAAAGTGAATTGGTAGAAGGAACTGTAAAAGGTCCATTCATCGATGGCTCAACGTACAAGCTGGTGAAAGTATCTAAAGTCGGAAAAGATACTGCAGCCTACGCGCGCGCAAGCCACATTCTGATCCGCTGGGCTGACGAAACAGATGCAGCAAAACAGGAGGCAAAAGAAAAAGCCAGAAAAATTCTGAGTGAATTAAAGGGCGGAGCAAGCTTCGCAGCGAAAGCGTTGGAACATGGTACTGACGGAACTGCGCAAAACGGTGGAGACCTGGGTTGGTTCCCACGTGGTGAAATGGTAAAGCCATTTGCTGATGCAGTTTTCAATGCTTCAAAAACGGGTCTTTTGAACGATGTGGTTGAAACATCATTCGGTTACCACATCATTAGCATTACCAACACAAAAGATTATACCTCTTACTCGATCGCAGTTATTGAGCGCGAGATCACACCAAGTGATGCTTCCATCAACGAAGCACTTCGTAAAGCAGAAACATTCGCAGTAGAGCTTTCAGGCGCGGATGCTTTCACTGCAAAGGCAGAGAAAGAAGGCATTACTGTTTTCGATGCGAAAAATGTAGGCACTGCAGACAGAAGAGTTAACACCCTCTCTGATGCAAGACAAATTGTTCAATGGCTATTCCGCGATGCATCAGTTGGAAAAGTTTCATCTGTATTTGATTTGCAAGATTTATACGTAGTGGCTGTCATGACTGGCGAAGTTGAAAAAGGATATAAACCTCTTGAACTCGTAAAAGAAGAAATTACACCTGCCGTTAAAAATCAACTGAAGGGAAAAATTATTATTGAAAAGCTGAATGGCTTACAGGGTAGTCTGGAAGAAATAGCCTCTGCTTTCGGTAAGGATGCTACCGTTCAATCGATGAACGACCTGAAATTATCCTCACCCATGATGACTTCGGTTGGCGTTGATGCGCTTGCCGTTGGTACCTCATTTTCGCCTGAAAGTGGAAAGCGCACCAAAGCGTTTGCTGGCGAAAGAGGTGTTGTATTGACAGAGATGCAAAACAAAACAATTGCACCAGCGCTTCCTGATTACTCTACGTATAAGGAAACATTAGAGCAAATGGCCAAAGGCAGAAACACAAACAGTATTGCCGAAGCTATTAAGTTAAATGCCAACATCGTTGACAACCGATATAAGTTTTATTAATAGTAAGTAAGCTAGCAAAAAGCCGCCCTGATTTTTCGGGGCGGCTTTTTTTCCTTTATGGATCAGGAGTGGATTAACAATTTTCGCATCAAGCTTGACGAGCACTATAGCTGGCCCGCTCTTTATATATTCAAGTTTATCGTTCCTGCCGGCAAAGAAAGTGAGTTGAAAAACCTGTTTCCCCTCCATACCTCCTCCGACAAACAATCAACACAGGGCAAGTATGTCAGCGTCACCTATAAAATGATGATGCCATCCAGCGAGAGCGTTATTGAGGTTTATGAAAAAGCGGCCGCCATTGAAGGGCTGATTGCGTTGTAATCGTCAGAATTGGGATTTATTGGATTCGTGGATTACCGGGTTGACTAATTTGCTGTGATTAGATATTCATTTCTGGTTAACTTAAGGCTTAAATGAAACTTGTTTTAGAATCCTAAAATCTAACAAATCCCAAATCCTATGTGGAAAGAGGAAAACAACAAGCTTACCAAATCGTTCGTTTTTAAAGATTTTACGGAAGCCTTCGGGTTTATGACAAAGGTTGCGATTGTTGCGGAGAAAATGAACCACCACCCTACCTGGACAAACACGTGGAATACAGTGAAGATTGAATTAAGTACGCACGATGCCGGCAACATCGTAACTGACCTTGAT